>NZ_JBHIRL010000023.1:0-15416 GCF_042197145.1 Bartonella sp. AA56HLJMS
AAACCAGCAAAAGCCATGTTGGGATCTGTAACGGGTGGTGGGGTGCATTTAAGCCAAGCCAATCCAAAACATCTGGTCATTTGTGAAGGCATTGAAACCGGTTTGGCTCTTTTGTCTGGGTTGTTATCAGAGCCCGTTGATTTATGGGCGTCCCTTTCAACCAGTGGCATGATGCGTGTGAATTTACCCCCTTATAAAAGGGCGTCTCACCATTGCAATGGACGGCGATGATGCGGGTCGTAAAGCAGGTTTTAACCTCGCTGCGTGTGCCTATAGACAAGGCCTTGAGGTTTTTATCATGCAAGCTCCAAAAGGAACCGATTTTAATAACGTATTACTTTCTCAAAAGAAGGAACTATGAAAGAGAGTCATTTACAAAACAACAATGAAAATACCCCCGTCAATGATAACGATAATGCTTGTTTACGGTTGGAAAAGATTTATTGTTGTTAGAAGGGAACGATCCGCTGGGACGCAGTTTGCAGGATTCTGGCCTGCTGCACACGAAACGCTGCGTGCCCAAGAGAGATTAATGCAAGCGTCAAAACAAAAAGCGATAGAAGTCTGGGCGCATTAGGCTGGCACGGAAGTCCCATGTCGCATGGGGCAGCTTTATGCTGCATCTGGCAGAGGCAAAGAGACTTTTTCTTTTAGTTATGACCAAACTTGGTTGAAGAGCGGGCATAGCCAGCTGTTTGATCCAGATTTGCAGCTTTATTCGGGGCTGCAATATACTCGGGAGGATCATGACAATTTTGGCCTTTAGGTACTGGTAATTTTTTAATTAAAAGCAACTGCTTTTAATTAATTTAGGTGGTACTGCGAAAGTAAGCAGACATCCTCGTCTATATAGACTCATTGAGATTATGTTTTATCAAGGGTGATTCTGTGCCAGAAGATTTATGGCATGCTTAAATATAAGGGGGAGGCATGAGTCATAGTTTTGTCGATATCGTAAATAATCCTGCATATAATGAAAAATCGTTGGCGCTGGTAGTCGCAGGGACTGCTGAGATAGCGGGGAATGTCATAGATTCACTAATTAATGGTGGTTATTTCGTAGTTTTTACATGGTTCAGTAATGAAACCGCCGTTAGTGATATGAAGCATCGGTACCAAAGTGCTGTCTTGCCAGTTCGCTTGGATTTGACATCTGAGCAAGACGTCGTGCAGTTTTGTGCTGCCTTAGAAAATGTTAGAATTGAGATAGCTATCTACTGTGCTGGTTATAACCCAGCATGTTTGTGCGATGAGCTGGAACCCGAAAATATTAACGCCATCACTCGTCTTAACTATCTGTCAGCCGTGCTGATTTTTAATACGGTAGTCAAAACGATGAAGCAGTATAAAGAAAATGAGACCAAGCTGGTGTTTATCAGTTCGGTGTCCGCAAAAAAAATCAGAGTGGGTAACTCTTTATATGGCTCGACGAAGGCAGCTGTGGAAAGATATCTCTCCGGCATTGCATTGGAAATGGGCCGATTCAATATCAGAACGCTGTGCATAAGCCCTGGTTATATCAAGACAAAGATGCTTCAGGACTATTGTGCGAAAGAAGGAAGAAGTATTGCTAGCATAGAAAAAACCATCCCAATGAGGAAAATGTTGGCTGCCGAAGATGTTGCGAATGCTATCAATGCGTTTATTAACGGTAAAATTATTACTACAGGCGTTTCATTAACGATCGGGAATGGTGAGGGGATCATCTAATGTATATTACAAAAATTAGCCAGATTTTTAAAGATGTCATGTATCTTGATGAGTCAGAAGAGCTTGATCCGCACAAGTCGCTATTCTCTGATTACGGAATGACTTCGATTGATTATATTGATTTTGCCTTCGAGTTAAAAAAGCACTTCAAGGTTGATGTTAGCCCTGAAAGCCTTTGGCCGGTAAATAAATGGGCCACTACAGAAGCATTTTACTCATTTGATACCAAAGAGTGGACTAGCGAAGGTGTTGCTAAAATCAATGACCTGCTGGGGTTAAAAGAATATGAATCGATTGATAAGAAAATCCAGTTTAAAGAACTCTACTCCTATTTCACGCTGAATTATATCAACCAGCGTATATCAGTTTTAAAGCGCAACTAGCATGACGGAAAGGGTCTATATAAAAAACTATGGTGTGTATCAGCAATTCGCGCCTAATAGTGCAGCGCTGAGCCAGCTGCTCAGCACTGCGGATGACATTAATCCTTGTGATATGGACTATTACCACTTTTCGACACCGTCTATGATAGACAAGAAGCTGGTCAGCAGAGAAGACCGCTCAGTGCTAAATGATATGTCAAAAATGGTAATCAATGCGCTGATAGATTTTCAAAGTAAAGATTGCCTAGCGGAGCATGCAAAAGCTTTTCTATATACTGCATGCGATAGCGAAGACCGCAGCTTTGATTTGCTTTTTGAAATTTGCCGTAAATATAAGGACGATGGTTCAGTCTGGAAGCATATCCAGCAGTATAAGGAGATGAATAATCCTCTGAATACGTTGCGATTGTTGCCAACAAATGTGTTGTATCACATCTCAAAATTGTTACTTGATCATGAGGAAGGGATGCCGTTACGTGCCGCATCATTAAGTGGCCTAGTTGCATTGAAATTGGCTTATGCTGACATCGCTAATATAATTGCAAAAGAGCGAGCGATGGTTGTTAGTGCAGCAAATATGCTGAACTTCGATAGTCTGACTGTCTTTAAAAAATTCGGTGAAATTCGACAAAGTGATAAAGATATTTCTGGTATTATCCCGAGTTGGGGGGCAGCAGTGATGTCTTTAGACAATAACAGTTGCGATGTACTAGCTGAATTAATCTCTGTGACTATTCGTTATTGCCCTAAAGTCAGTTTTGAAGAACGGGACTGGGAAAGCCTGTTGAGTAAACAACGAACGCAACAGGGGGAACCTGATGTTATTGTTAGTTATAACAACGGTATTCGTATGCAACAAATAGCTGAATATTCAGCGCTAGAGAAATTTTTTCCAGGGATACCGGTTGTTAACTATAAATCTAAAACTGGGTACACTGGAAAACTCAATAACATACTGGATATTTTATGCTGTCTTAATGATCCTGCGATTCCCTCGGGGGCCCGAGTTATGCTGACTGGTGCGGCTATCAATTATGGTATCGGAAATATTTGGATAATTAAACACTAAGGGGAGCTTTACAATGAATACCCATTTTGATGCAGATACATTATGTATTAGTGCATATGGGGCTGTTACGCCATTAGGCAGCCACTTGGATGAAATTCACGCCTGCTTTATGCGTGAGAAAAGTGGTATACGGAAGATTAAAAAATTTGATCACCAGTATTTTCAAACTCATGAAGCTGGGATTCCTATAGAAGGTAATGAGTTGCTACGCTGGCCTAAAAAAAAATCCTTCAGAAACGGCGAGCTTTTTTATGCGGGCTTAGCAGCAAAGAGACTGCATGAACAACTGCATTTGCAGGGATATTATCCAGCAGAAGATATTGGCTGTATTGTAGGGATTGATGAATCGGCAATCGATATTGAAAAGTGTATCGGTTTTGCAGACAAGGTTCCCGCCGACGCGGATAAGCAATGCTTGGTCGATGTCGCGCTAGAACATTTTAAAATTGATGAGTTTTTTGATCTCGATACAACTGCGGTTCTAAAAACGATACATGAAATTATCCCGTTTGCGGGCCTGAGCTTTGCTCTTCTAGGCCTTTGTTCTGCATCAACGCAAAGTATCGGCCTCGCGATGCGAGCCATCCGCAATGGTGAAGTTAAAGCGGCGATTTGCGGCGGTGTTTCTGCGAAAGTCACCCCGCTGAATCTTGCGCGATTAGAAGAAATGGGAGTGATATCGACTGATCAAAACTACAGTGGACCACGGCGTTCGCGGCCTTTTGACCGGCATCGCAGCGGATTTGTTTTAGCGGAGGGCGCAGGTCTGTTCGTTATTGAAAAATTATCTAACGTACTGGCGCGGCAGCGTGAGCCGTTGGCCTATTTATTGGGTTACGGCGGTGCACTTTGCGCACAGCATATTGTAGCGCCGCATAAAGATGATCTCGAAATGCAACTGTCGATGGAACGAGCCATCGAACATGCGGGTATTGACCCTACCGCTATTGATTTTGTGAATACACATGGGACATCGACAGTACAAAATGATCAGCACGAAGCCAGCGCAATCAGAACGGTTTTTGGCGCGTACAACCCAGCGATTGTGGCAACAAAATCTTGGCACGGGCATCTGATTGCTGCTGCCGGTGCGATGGAAATTTTGTGTGGACTGGTTTCTTTTCGGAACAATGTTTTGCCTAAAATTTTGAATTGTGATGAAATCGATCCTCAATTGCCTGCTAGCATTGCGCTTGTGAGGGAGAATCAGTACCGACCGCTTAAATATGCATTGAAAAACTCATTTGGTATGGGTAGTAGCGCAAGCAGCTTGGTTTTAGGGAATCCACAATATCTGTAAGGGACACCTCATGCTAACAATATATTCCTTATTAGAAAGAAACTGGCAAGTGATTTATCATCACAGTCATTATTCGGCAGAGGATGTCAGCATGATGACAAAAGGGTGTGCAGATACCGTAGTTAGATATTTTCGTGATCGCCCGCAAGAGGAGCAAAATAAGCTGTTTGTTTTTGTGATTAGAAATAATTTCGAAGGTCTAATCAGCTATTTTGTTGCGTCTATGCTAAAATTGAAAGCTTGGATCGTCAGTATTCATGATTTAGACATTGTTGATATGCTGGTTGATGCCAATTGCATTGCGGCTGTTGTAATGAGCCATGAAGTTAGGAATATTAGTATCATCAGTCACCGGATTAATATCGCGTTTGATCACTGTTTTTCAACTGTGAACGAAAATCTGGCTGATTTTACAGCATATCCGTGCGCGCATTTCTATTTTTGTACCTCCGGAACAACCAGTAAGCCGAAGTTGATTCAATATCATGAAAATATTCTGATTGAGAATGCCATCGCGGTGAGCCAATCTCTTGGACTAAGTAATGAAGATTGCTCATTGTGTTATTTCCCGGTGCAGTATATGTATGGTCTCTCTACTATGCTATGTGCCTTCTTATCGGATAGCAAACTGGTATTTGAAAAATTTCAAATAAGTAATATTGTTGAACTCGTTTCGCACTATAGCATTACCAACTTGCCTTTAATCGGTGACTGGATGCTGGAAGTAAGCGACATTTTTACCAAAAGCCGAATCCATGTGCAAAATATCTTGAATGCATCCGATCGTTTGCTCACCGTACAAGCATCGGGCATCCTCTCATCATGCACGACGTTATGGAATAACTTCGGTCAGACCGAATCCGGACCGCGCTTGTTTCATAATAAGATCTGCTCGCTACGCGATATTGAAAGAACCAGTAAATATGGCGTTGTGGCACCGGGTAAGGTTCTGGTGAGTGATATAAAAATTGATTTGCGCCCCATTGATCGGTCGGATGCTTCTGATTCAGTGCGCCGTATGTTTTATAAAACGCCTTTCGCGTGTGATGGTTATGTTGATAGTTCCTTGCAATTAAAGCCGCGTGATGAATGGTTTGATTCCGGCGACCTGTTTGTTAAAGATGAATCCGAATGCTATTACTGGATAGCCAGAGCCGTTAATGAATTTAAACACAATGGTAAGTTTATCCCAGTTCAACTGATCTCAAATGACATTATTAAGTATGCCGGATGTTTAAGGCATTACTTTTCAAAAGCACAGAACGGCGATCTTTATCTCAACCTTGATATGTCGGCAAATAGTGAGCAGGTTAAAGTCGTTACTAAACTATTGACTGATAAATGGTATCAGTATGCATTTAAAGTAAATATCAGAAAAATTGCCACGACAAATACAGGGAAAATAAAATGTACCATGTAGATAAAGCTCATGATATGAGCAGAGTGTATGTTAATCGTCGTGCAAACAATTATCTGTGCATTGTGAGCCATTCTTTTTATACCTATTTTTTAGCTATTGATAGGCTTCATCGTTATTTGCCTGTATCGACGAGACGTACATCGAGAATGATATTGCACCGTGAAATGGCGAAGGTACTTTTTATCGATATATTTAAACGGATTTTGCCAGATGTAAAGATGTCACACAGTTCTGTAAGCCATGGACGGAGTAAAAGTATTATGTTGGTTAATAAAGATCCGCGGATTCGGTCTGTCGGGGTTGATATCGAATTTATTGAGAAAAAAAACTACCGAGACCATTTATGCTAGATTACTGTAAAAAATGCGCGGACTTTCCAGCAGGGCAGGTGCTGGATAATCGTCTATGCACCACAATATTTAGCTGCATGGAGAGCTTGTATAAGGCATTATGCACCATCTCGGCGTGCATTTTTGATATAAATGATTATTTTTTAGTTGAACATGGCAGGACGCGATGTGTTTTTCGGTACGTTGGGAATATATTTGCGTTTAAAGGGATGACGTTTATTTGTAACTGCTATTATCTTTGTCAATCTGTGATAACCGTTGTTTTGCTGGATGCATATTTGCAATCAATTATTTTAGATGACCTCTTATATGAGGACATAACCGTTTCTATACCCAGTTAGTTTTTAACGAGTTTATGGCAATGCCATAACTAGCTTCATTTAGAGGAATATGTGATGAATGATTTACTGGTGAATATCACCCCTGAGCACTATGAAAGGTATGCTACTGAAGGTACATCATCGTGGAATGCGTATTTGATGGAAAGAATTCTGGAAGAAGCATCTGGTGTTACTTCTGCGAAGAAAAAAATTCTCGATATTGGCATGGGAACTGGCCACATGCTTTTCAAACTTTACCGCTCCCAAAAACTCACAGACTATTCCTTTTACGGGGTTGATATCGATCCCCGTATGGTTCAGTTTTGTGTTAAAAAATGTACCGAGTTAAAATACCAGCATGCATTCAACATCATTGAAGCCAGTGTCAGCAATTTACCGTTTCCCGATAACTCCTTTTCAATGATTTATGCCCGTTCCGTAATTCATCACTGGGCTGAACCTAAAAAAGGATTACAGGAGTTGTGCTGTGTTTTAGATCGCGGCGGTCGTATTATCATCCACGACCCCCTAGCTGATTCAGAAGAAACAGCACTGGGTATTTTTAATCAATCACGTCGTGAATGCGGTGTGGCAGCTATGTCCACAGAAGAAAAATTTACATTAGCCGGTATCACCGATCTTTTATACGGCTGCGATCTTAGTGAGATGAGCTGGACAGTGACACGTGGAGAAGGTCTAGCAGCTCTGGGTTGTGCAATTTTCATTAAAAAGGTCTGAGTTATCATGGATTATTTCTGTGCTGAAATGTATGCAAAAATGCAACCACGTATAACGGCAATAACTGGCTGCCATGCACTCGATTACATTGCTTTCCGCGATTTGGTTAGGATAAGTACACGCGTTTATTCGATCACTGGTGATAGTGGTTCTTTGACTCAAGTGGACTCTGCGGGTGAACACTTACCGATGCTGATTAGTGCTACAAGTGGCATCACTGGGGCGATGAAAATGGCCAACGTTCGTTTAAAATTCTGTAAGGAAGGGATCAGCTCATCAGAGCGCAATTTAATTCGTAACCTGCGCGCGCGGCAGGTTTTTTCCCCAGGGGATGTTGTTGGCAACCTGTTTACGATTAATCTGTTTTCATCTTTACACTACTTGGCGTGTGAAATTTTAAAAAATTGCCGTGCACATGTTGTGCCGGTTGGCGATATTGCTCTGCTGCTGAAGAGTCATTTCGAGTTTCTGGCTGAAATACGGCTCTCGGTACTGTTTGGTGTGCCCAGCACCATCGTTCAGTTCGTTGAAGCTATGCTCAGCCTTGGGGTTCCACTGGCAATTAAAAAAGTGGTCTTTACTGGTGAATCGATGCTGAGCGTGCATGAAAACTATCTGCGCGAGATGCTGGGCGCCGATCTGCGGATAATTGGTTTATATGGTTTGTCGGAGTGCGGTTTCATTGGTATGTCCGCCGAAGGGCGGCTTAATCGGTACCTACTCTTCAGCGATGATTTCTTCTTTGAATATGAAGATAAGAGAGGACTGCTAGTGACATCGCTGGATCCCGATGCCTCGCGCAAACTTATCAGATACTCCGTGGGCGATATGGGCACATTATCCGTTGAAAATGGTGACCTCTATTTTGAAGGTATTAAACGCAATGCTGTTGATTTTAATTTCATGGGAAATTTGATTAGCCATGAAAAAATATTCAAAATTATTAATCGAAGGTTGCCCGATGTGATTGTTCAAATTGTATTGTCTTTATCCGCGGATAGACAAGAGATTATGGATATTAAAATCTGCCGCGAAGTATTTCACAACCTTGATTTGTCCGAACTAACTGAGGAAATCTATCATTTGCTGGATATTTATGAAGCCTATATGAAAAAGCGCGGGCGTATTAATCTCACCCTCGTCGAATATAGCGATTTGCTTTTCTCACCCAGAGGGAAATGCCTGCTAGTTTATGACGCAAGGGAGTCCTGTAATGCAACTTGATAATTTGTGTAATGAAATTGTATCAGGGAATTCGCATACGATAAATGTCAACATCAGGTTTTATAGCGTGTCACCGGAGCAGCAGGAGTAAATCATGTCAGATGATGTTATTGATAATTATGGTTTAGATAATAACGCATTGTTTATTCGTGGATGTAATTTGATTGATATTGCCGATGAAAACCGTTATTTGCAGAACGCATGGTTTGTACTGACCGGCAACCTTCTTAATGAAGAACAGATGGATCGGCTGATTCAGAATGCTAACGCCGAACTGCAAAAGACGAACCCTACAGCCAAACTGCAGGCGATGCATCAACTGATCAATGTATTGCCATCTTTGAGTTTAACGCAGCGATTTATGATGTTATTATCGCAAGTTGAGGTTTCTGCGGCTCAGGGTAAGGTCATGGCTCCCGTAAGCGACGGTGGTTGTCTTAAAATTATCTTGCTGATGCCGTGGATTATTGCATTGGCGTGCTCTTCCCAACAGTTTTCCGATTTGCCGGCGATCGAAAATTGCAATACCTTGGAGCTTGCTTTTTGGTTAGTATTAACTAGCAAGGAAGCTTCTTCCGACTGGGATATTAATGTGCTTTGCGGGTGCATGTCTCTACTGCTGGGCGGGTTTGGTACTGTGACACCCACAACCACCATGGTAAGATTTATTATCAGTACCAAGAGCGACGTCATTTCTGCACTAATCGGTGGGTTTAGTGCCATTGGCTCCGTGCATATGGGAGCCTGCAAATATGCTATCATGCGACTTTCTGGTGTCCTCCATGAGATTGAAGCCGGGAATCTTAAGGCGGGCGGTAACGCATTATTGCAAAGACAAACCCTGGCCAAGGTTTGGTCATCCGATTATGCAATGGGATGTCCGGGTTGATTTCTTTTTTTCACGCTTTCAGATGCCTATGTGCCCCTTCAGTTCGCTTGTGCGATCTATTTCGGACAATACAGGACTGCAACCCAATGTCGATTTTCTAATTGCAAGCATCATGAGCAAACATCGGGCTTCTCCTGAGCTGGGATTGTTGGCTTTTTTCGTTTGTCGTATGCCGATACTTCTCGCGCACTATCAAGCGCGGTTTAGCACTCATTCCTTCAGTTTATCATCAAAGGATTTAAGAAAAAAATATAAAAAAGTCCCAAAATTATGGCTATAAAGCATCGCACCGAGCCAAATTTCTTGAGTATATGTCAGAGTATCACCTTAACCGCACCGATGCGTGCTTACGGACAAATCGATATTTCTCAATGGAATTTAGCCCATAACTATTTGAAACAGGGCTTGTTACTCGAAGCCTTGCATCAGTTTTCAGTTCGATTCGCCACCGTGGTGGCTAAAAACTCGGATCTCACTTATCGCTATCTCCCTGTTATGGTTGAACAGTTTTTCTCTACCACCCATTTTGATAGCGATCGGTTATGCGTTGAAGAACATATTGAACGCATTAATGAGACCTACCGTATTCACTGTAAGGCCAGCCCATACGGCAATGGCAGGGCCGTTATTGCGCAGCCAATCATCATGGTCAGTAAGGTCTGCTTCCTTAGCTCGTGTTCTGAGAAAGCCGCTCTTCCATTACTAGGCGATTTATGTAAGATTTCCTCCGTAACCGGAGATTCTTGTACTTTTTCCTTTAATGCTCATCACCCGCTTTTTGAGGAACATTTCCCCTCCCGCGCCGTATGTCCTGGTTCACTATTGATTGAGATGGTTCTGGCTTTGGCCACGCAGGGTAGGGCGAAAAATATCGCATCTGTTGCGCTGAAAAAAGTAAAGTTCATTGAAGCAGTTTATCCGGGAGATACCTATCGGTTGACCATTAAACAGGATACAGAGTATGAACCGGGTGGCGTTTTTTATATTCATACGGAAACTAAAAAACGAAGCACTTGCGGTAAGTTTTCTATCAAATATAAAAAGGAGGATGCGCCATGTTTAACATAATAATCTCTTTTATTCCGTGGAGTATTTACTCCTGGGTTATCAATGGAAACTTTTTAACTCTGGTCGAACGCTCTCTCATCTTAACTGTGATTTTATTGTTCATTATTGCTGTGAATATTAAAATTGTCCGGCAGGGAGAACCCGTGATGATTACTAACATTCTGACAGTTATTGTCCTGTTTGTTAATTATTTCGCTGGATGGTCTACACTTTTACTGAACTACCCCACAGTTTTTTGCTATCTGTCACTTGCTCTGGTTTCATTGATTAGCTTGCTGGTAAAGAAACCCTTTACCATTTTTTATGCCAGTGCTGGTGTTTCTGAAGAAAAACGCAAACATATCCTATTTTATCTCATCAATAAATATATTACATGGATTTGGGTAATCATCTTTTTTGCCAATGGTCTTCTAGTGGCTTTTTTTACATGGCCCCCCCAGATTTGGTTAATCACTATGGGTTTAATTTGTACTGGTATTCTTTTTTCTAAATATCTTCCTAACATCATGCAACATTTTTATCGCATCAAACATCATGGAGCATAATATGTCATTGTTTAACATTCTGACCGGAACCCCTTTATGGGCTTGGATTTTGCTTATTTTTCTCATTTCGAGGGGAATAATCGCATTGAAAGATAGGGAAACGAAGGTTTACCGTCTTTTTCTCTTGCCGTTAGTCTTTCTTTTTTTGGGCGCAAGCGATGTGATTAACCAGCTGGCTTTCCCACGCTGGGGAGCAATCGCAATGTTGGCAGGGCTGATGATCGGCTTTGGCGTTGGCTGGTTGCTCTGGCGTGCTACTGCGCGTTTAAAAATCAAAGAGGGAACGGATTTCATTATTCTGCCTGGTACGCCGTTGACGCTGACATTTATTCTTATCGCTTTTGTCATCAAATTCACATTGATTGTTTTTCTCAAGGTTGTACCTGATTTGAAATATGCATTTGATTTTAACCTTCTTTTTGGTCTTTTAAGTGGGTTTACTGGTGGTGTGTTGTGGGGCGGCACATTAAATTTATATATAGCATTTCGAAAGAATCCAAATTAATCCCTATACCATTAGCTGTGGGTACTTCCCATTAGAACTATCTCAATAGAAGCTTATTCCTAACAACAACGCTGCATACAAATGCAGCGTTGCCTCGTAGTTTCAGATTTTTTTATCCCAGCGCGTGAATAGGAGAGGGAAGTGATATATCTGACTATACCCCCTTGGGGGAAGAGCGAGCCTAAAGGTTTAGAATGCTATGAGTTTGAGCTAGCTGGACTTTGAGCAGATGGTTTATCGCTCATGGGAAATCATTTTGTTTTACGATTCAAAAAGAGGATAGTGATGGTCTCATTGGCGTAGGTGGGCAAGAAAACTGTTAGCTTGGCAATGCCGTCAACAATTTATAGAACTATGTTGTGGAACCCCTACGCAAAGCCGTTGCTATGATGGCATGATGCTTTTGTCAAGCATTATGATATGGGGAGGAACCGGTGTTTAAGGGTGCAGCTGCGGTCACTATACGATCCAGTAGCATTACGTTTTTACGTTTGAGTATTTAGGAGCGGTAGACTCTGTACAGGCTATGCGTGCAATATGTGAAGCACGCTTGTGGGAAGCAGTGTGCCATTATTGCGTTGTGCATGCAACCCTCTAGCTAGTACTTCATTGGTAAGGTTGTTTTTTGAAGCTGATTAATTATCTGGGTGTTTTTTAAGAGAACGTTAGCACTGATGTATCGCGTGCCGTACCAAGAAATCTTCCAAAAAAAAATTATTAAAAATACTAAAAATATATGTGCAAGATGAACAAATGCTTGCTGAGGATATTGTATCAACGACTGTAGCTGCTTAAGGGCACATAATCTTGGGGGGCATAATGTTGTATAAAAAATCATGAAGTCCAAAAAACTCGTAAAGGTGCATTGCACTTCTCCTTTACGTTGACGACGCTTTCTCCAATAGCAAAATATAAAAACGATATCATTATCCGCTTTAAGGCGTGTGGTATAAATATTGGTACGACAACAATAAACATGAATAATATAGGAGCAAAGCCACTCTATAAAGCCACCAGCACGGGAATAGTACCATTGACAGGTGGTGAGTTACAAACAAATGGTATTTATGAAATAGTCTATAATGATGGCGTATCAACAAAAGGTCTTGATGGCTGGTATCTTTTAAACCCTACCCCCAATTCCACCACCGAAGGTCGAAACCTTTCCTTGTGGTTTTATTGCGACCTTTGCTATGCAAGAAGTCCCAAACGGCTGGCTTTTATGTGATGGCGCTACTTATGAACGCAAGGATTATCCGCAATTATTCAAGGCGATAGGGGATAAATGGGGAAAAAACAGCGATACAACCTTTAAAGTTCCAGACTTTAGAGGAGTGTTTTTGCGCGGCTTTGATAATGGTCGCGGTTTAGACAGAAGTAGACAATTTGCCGATATACAGCAAGATTGCCTTAAATCGCATACACATGCTTGTACCATTGAAGAGGCAGGTCAACATACGCATAAGCATGATTATTCTATGGTTACAAGAGTTGGTCAAATAGGTGGCAGAAATCCTGCTTTTGGTAATTCATATTATACAAAAGATACACAACCTGCTGGAGTGCACACGCATAAGGTAACTATTTCTTCAACGGGCGAGGCAGAAACACGCCCTGTTAATGTACCGGTTGTTTATGCCATAAAATCGTGAGTTTTTCAAATGATCAATAATCCGTCTGCTATTGATGATATTGCGGACGCGGAGCAAATCCGCGTCCTTTTTTATGCAAGCAATCGAATGGTTCATGCACCCTTAAATAAGGTACTTGATCTTGTCAAAAGCGACATACAGCATGATCTTTTAAGCGCTTTGGCAGAATATAAAGAAGCGACAGATCAACGCATAGAGATCATGCAAAAACTGATTGATGAATTGCAGTCCTCTCTCTCACACAACAAGACAACGAACTGATTAAGGAATGAAACGCGATGCCATTACCCTATCACACACATATATTTAAGCTTGAACCAGCAACAAAAGAAGAAGTCAAAGAAGGTGTTTTAGATAGTAAGGCTCTTGCACCTGTTTCAGTGGGGAGTGCAGCAGCTTATGAGGTAGAATATTTTGCAACCGCTGCTCAAGGAAAAAAGGCTGATGATGCTATTGCAAAGAGAGATATTGGAGCTCTTGCTTACAAAAATAAGGTCACAATTCACGATATTGAAGCAAGTGGTGAAGCGCATGAGAATGCGATTTTATCAGGCGCTGGCTGGGTAAAAATATCGCCTTTAGGGATTGGCGATATGAAGGCTGCTACATATGATCCCGACAATGTGGGGGCAAATGCATTTTCTATGGAAAATATGCACGAGGGTCCTACCAAAAAGATCTTAACCATAGAGGAAAGATCAAAGCTACGATGGTTGAGTTCTACGCAGCCAACGATGGAAAAATGGCGGAGGGGAGATGAAGGTGTTTATTATCCCATATCTCCGGTAGATCTCAAAAATACCATTCGTTATTTTGTAGGCTCAAAGTCTTTTGGTATGTCAAAATCAGTTTATGATCCAGATAAAATAGAAAAAGATGTATTTGATATGGAGAATATGAAGGAAGGGAAAAAGCATCTTATCTTAACTCCTCCAGAACGTGCACAGATTGCAAAAATTGATAAAGTTGAAGATGTTGCACAACAAGGGATTCATGTTGCAAGTGAAGCGAAGAACGTTGCAGATAGTGCATTAAGAACAGCAAATGATGCAAAAGCTTATGCAGTAGATGCAAAAAAAACGGCTGAGACAGCACAAAAAACGGGAGACAGTGCAAAAGCTGAGGCAAATATTGCGCAAACAGCAGCCGATAAAGCGCAAGATACAGCACATAGTGTACAGAAAAAAGTTGATCTCATTCAACCTCTTGGCAAACAAGACTGGATTGATGGCACAAAAACAGTGGATGCACTTATCTCACCAGCCAAACTGATGGCTTCAATCAAAGCAAATAGTAGCAATAGCAGCGGCGCTGGTAGCGGCAACAATGATGGCGGGGTTAGAAAACCTGTTGAAATTCTGATGACAGAAAGCGGAGATATTCCATTGCCTGATGGTATTACTGCTGACACCGATATCGAAGTATGGGCTTGGGGCGGTGGAGGTGGTGGCGTTAAGGATGGCGGCGGCGGCGGTGGATATTTTGATGGGAAACACGGAAGCGACAAAATTGGCGGCGACGGCGGTGATGGAGCAGTACTCATAAAGGTATATTTATAAGGTGAATTGAACAATGGCACGGAAAATAAGTAAAGATTGTTTATACTGTTTAAAAAAGTGGGAAGGTTTGCGCTTGCAGGCTTATCAAGATGCTTCTGGCATATGGACGATTGGTTATGGTCATACGAAAAAAGCCGGTCAACCAACAGTTGTTGAGGGTATGGTGATTACGGAAAAAAAGCCGAAACCATGCTTTTAGCAGATTTGCAGCAATATGAGAGAGCGGTAGAAAAAGCAGTTTGTGTGAATTTAAGCGATGAACAATTTGGCGCTCTTGTTTCCTTTTGTTATAATGTGGGTATTGCAGCTTTCCAAAACTCTACATTGCTTAAAAGGCTTAATCGGGGGGATTATGAAGCTGTACCAACCGAATTGCAGAAATGGACCAAAGCGGGAGGCAAGCGTTTACAAGGTCTTGTACACCGGCGTGTAGCAGAGGCAGGGTTGTGGGCGAAAGGGGCTTATGTTTCTTCTAATTATCAAACAGTAGAAACGCAAGCACCAACGGGGGTTTTCAAAGCAGAAGCATTGGCATCGATTATTGGTTCTTTCTCAGGTCTTGGTGGTTTGTTAGCAGGCAATGGACCAATCCAATGGGCTTTAGCAACCATTATGGTTTTAGCCGCATGTACTGGTATTTTCTTTGTAGCTAAACGCTTTCAGGAGCACCGCCTATGATCTTAT
>NZ_JBHIRL010000024.1:0-13317 GCF_042197145.1 Bartonella sp. AA56HLJMS
CGCATTAGAATACGCGGTACCTATGGAACGCAAGAGTTTGTTGATAACTACAAAAGCGCACTTGCCGAGTTACAAGGACTTATACTTCCTAAATCAAAAACCGGTAAACTTGTTGAAGGGTCATTTGCATGGCTGCTTAAACAATACTTTAACAGCGTTCATTGGCATAGCCTTGCTAAAGCTACGAAAAGACAAAGAGAACTTATCCTTATGAAGGTATGTGATGCTATAGGAAACATTCCATACAGAGAAATAAAGAAATCACATATTACAGCGGGTGTTGAACGCCGCAAAGAAAAACCAACAGCTGCCCAAAATTTTCTAAAAGCACTTAATGGACTTTTTAATTGGGCGATCGATCAAGAACTTCTGGAGAATAACCCAGCTTTAGGAATAAAAAGACCTCCTCTCAACAACAAAGATGGATTTGCTGTTTGGACAGAAGAAGATGTTGAAAAATATTATCACCATTGGTCACATGGTTCACATGAACGCGTCTGGATTGATGTTCTTCTTTACACGGGTTTGCGTCGTGGTGATGCGGTCCGCATTGGTTGGAACGATGTCAAAGATAATATCATTCATCTCAAGACAGAGAAAAGTAAATTCCAAACAGATGTTTTTCTACCCATTTTGCCTGAATTAGCAGAAACTCTAAAAATTGGTCCTATTGGAAATGAAACATTCATTTGCGGAAAAAACGGAAATAAACTCGTAAAAGAAAGTTTTGGCAACCTTTTTCGTGAGGCTTGTAACGTAGCGGGAATCAAAAAATCAGCACATGGCTTAAGAAAATTAGCAGCAACACGCGCCGCTAATTCAGGTGCAACAGTATCACAACTCAAGGCAATTTTTGGATGGACCGACGACAACATGGCATCTCTTTATACAAAAAGCGCAGATCGCAAAAGGCTAGCTATAGAAGCGATAAAAAAGCTCCAAAAAAAATGAGGGATAGTGCTATAAAAAACATTAATGGAATCAATAATGATAAATTTCCCCCATATCGCAATAACTCATTTATTTTATTTAAAATTATTGAAACTCTTTTGGGCACCAAATTTTATCTTTAATGTATTGAAATATACATATATATATTTTTTTTCTTTAAAGAGCTGTTTTTAGACCACCCTTTACGGTTTATACAACTTTATCTAATTTACTCCTATTTGTTCCTTATTTTTCTTTGGAATGAAGGCTAAGATCTCTTTTTTTCTCCACCTCACTGCTCTCCCTAGCTTATATGGCTCCGGAAACAACCCCTGAAGCACCCAATTGCGAATCGTTGTTGTGGATACACTAAAAAGCTGTGCACACTCACGTGTCGTTACATATCTATCTCCATCATCAAATATCATCTCATTACCTTTCTCTTTTTTATGTTAATTAAATGGGTGGGGGGCTGGAAGGCATGTGAAGCACTCCAACTTTTAAAAATCTGCAAGTTTATTTTTTAGATGTGTTCAATTTCATATTTCCAATCAGGCAATTGAGTAAGAGCTAATGCGAGTTGTCCTCTATGACACATGCATACATTGGCTTCAAAACAGGTGATTGCAACGCGCTTTTTGTTTAAAAACATTTTATATAATTTATTTATTGCACAAGAATTATTCTTGAGAGTTGTATTTTGATAATCTTCAAAAAGGCGGTCATAATCTTTTTGTGTTTTCAAATTTCTTCGTTTTTCAGAAGCAATTCCAAGTTCAGGCATATGCATATATTCAATATCAATATTGCTCACAGCTTCCTCTAATTGTCTTTTCGAAAATCCGTGTTTTCTACTTATTGGATTTTTACGAACATCACATAAAGTTTTGATATTGTTTTCTATGAGACAACTAAGATAATTCTCAAGGGACCTACCTTCATAGCCAATGGTAAAAAAACAAAATTCCTCATCTTTAGCAGGCTGTATGATGATATGTTTGATGTTACACACGTTTAATTTCCTTATGTGAAAGGGTGGGGGTGCTCGTAGATATGCGGGGAACAAAACACCCCCATAAGGTTAAGCAGCTTTTGTTGAGAGTTGTTTTATCTCTCGTTCTATCTCTGCTAAAAAGGTTTCAACAGCTTGATTGATCTGTTCAATTTGTTGATCATCACGGAGAACACGCTTGACTTTCATGCGTAAGTGAAAGAATTCCCCCGTAAAACGTGGGTCATAGCTTACGAAATCACACCATTTTCGTCCTGTACAAGCCATTTGGAATTGCATTTGTGCGTGATATTCTGGTTTGATTTCGTCACCTATACAAAAGCGCATATGTGTTACTGATCTCCGGCATTTGACTTCGATTAAACCGTCTTCTCCAATGAGACCATCAGGGCTAGCCCCCGCCATTTCTATTGTGGAGTGTTGGATAAAGCCGCACTTTGTTATATTGACATCATAAATGAAACCATATTCTCTCAAGGCATCTTCTTCATGTTCGATACCTCATCTCATATCTTCAGTTTCATAATAGGGGCTTGTTTCGCCTGTTAAACGCTCTGTTATGAGTTTGATTTTGTAGTCTTCATATTTGCTCGTAGGCAATCCTTTTGTATTTTTATTGAGTATGTTGTAAATGTTTGATGCGATGACTTTCCCTAGACTTGCTTGAAAATCATTCTGCTGTTCGTTGCTCCATCTCACACCGCCGTTTGTTGCTCTTGTGATGGGAGCGATTGTAGAGCTTTTTCTTTTTGAATATTTTTTCTTCTTTCCAAATGCCCCAAAACCAATTCTGCTTTTTCACAAGACATATCTGTTAGTTTTCCTGCTTCTGCAAAATAGAGAAGACTAATTTCATTTGTCCCTGTTTCTTTAATTAATTATTCGATTTGCTTTATCTGTTTAGAGGAAACTTTTTGATTATTTGTATCGCCTTCTTTGGTTCGCGGTTGACCATCTGTATCGTCTTCTTTACTTGCTACATTAAGAAGCATGCCTAACAGGTATCTCCCGTAGGTAAGTGTAAAACCAACTGATCGTATGCTATTTTTAGAGCCTGTACTGTCAATTGGAAATGTTCCTTCTGTTGAGATTTGATTTCCTGAAGGATGAGACAGAATTATTTCTATGGTAACGTTTTTTTTCTGTTTAATGTTTAATATATTTGTATTTTGCAAGCCCGTCCTTTACAGCATCAATGTACTGATCAAGCATAGCGTATTTGCTGTTTGTATGGGTGATTGTAGAGTTTTTTCAATATTTTGATATTTTGTTTGCATAGCCGAAAGATCACGGACAAAGTTTTGGCGCTCTTGTCGTTCTATTTCTTTTTCTCTTAAATCAAGAAGACGCTTTAAGCGGTCAATACTGACGTCACTTTCTAAGGCTTTATTTAAAATACATTCCATAGCAGTTTGTTCGACGGCTAAATGATGTGTTTCTTCAATTTCTATTAGGTTAGTGTTTTGTTCACTCATTTTGATTTCCTCCATTACGCGCAATTCACGTGTGGCGTGAATCACGCATGTTTTAAAAGGCTGGTTTGGCTGTTAGAAAGGGCTTATACGCTCTGTCTTTTCCTAGGGATATGTTCGGGCTTTTCTATTATAACTAATATGTGTGTTGCTTGAAATACATGTGTTACCACATACAACAGCATCACCACCAATATGATCTTTTTCACAAATATTGCATTGCCGTGAATTTCGGCTATTCCGTAAACTTGCGTATTATCGAAAATATGTGCATTGGATTCAACACAAACGTTTCCAAAGTCTCTCAGTGCACGCATGCGACGAACTGGGCGACGATAGAGAATGTCTATTTCATCAGTAAATTCGTATTTTTTTCCATGGTTTATTGCCTCTCGCCCTTTGTGATGATTTCATCATTGATGATCTCTGCGTTTCCCTGAATAAAGGCATAACCATGGATTTTGGCATTTCCTCCAATTTTTGCTCTGATGGAAATCAATGGACTGTCATAAATTTTAGCTTTTCCACTAATAAATGCAACACCAGAAACCTGTGCATTTTCGTAAATTTGTGCATTGGCAAAAACACGAATATGTCCAAAAATCTGCGCATTGCCAAAAATATTAGTTCCTCTGGTAACAGATTCACTACCAAAAACACATGCATTTTCATAAATACCAGAAATGTTATCAATATAAACATCACCAAAAACCTTGGCATAACCATAGACTTTTGCATCATCACCTACCCAGCAATTACCATCATGACTGAGGTTGTCTTCTTTTTGTATAAAGCCGCCTAGGTCGCCTGCTTTAATAGCATCAAAATCTCTTAAGGCTTTAATTCAGTGAAGAGTTTTTCCAGCAAACTCTATTGTTTCATCAGTCATTTCGTATTTCTTTTCCATGATTGTTGCTCTTAATGCATGCTTTATCTTTATAAGCTCTTGAAACTGTAAACCAATGCCTTCTGCTGCTGGTACAACTTTTTCTATTCCATTTGCGGTTTGAAGTGGATGGTCGGACAATCCATAAGTTGCTTTTGGATTTTGTCTTGATACGGTAGCAAATTTCCACCTGCTGCTCGTCTGTAAAACCACCCTTTTTGCTGTAAGAAGAGAATGAATTGTTTTGGTTGTATCTCGAGTATTTTAGCGGCTTCTGTAAGACCGAAGAATCCGTTGTGACGTTGCAAACTTTCAAGAGCAGCTGCTTTGGGTTTAAGGATACCCACTTCACTTTTTAAAGTCTCTAATTGTGTGACACTTTCTAAAAGCAGTTTTTTCACAAAGAGAGAGTCTTCTAAAGCGTTTGCAAGGTCTAAAGGTTTCTTTGCACGCCGTTCACATTCAATAAAATATTGACGGGCTTGTTTACCTTTTTCATTACGCTCTACCATGGCGAGCTCTTTTGCCATGTCTAATGTGGGGTGATAGTCTATGGCTGTAACAGCTCTAGATTTTGCGCTCCCCAATTTTGTGGACCGCAAATCTTGTGTTTTTATAAAATCACTTTCCTCTTCAAATTCATATTGATGAATACGATCCTTAATTCAAGTAGAGAAATCTTTCCCTATTTCCAAAAATTCATGTAACTCACGTGCGTTGACCGTTTGAACGGTTTCGTGTTTGATTGTATTGTGCTGGATAGCAATAGGCTTTTCCATTACGAACCTCATGTTGATGGGATTGATGAATGAAAGGGGGCGGCGCTTTTAAATGCGCCCTTCAGAATTTAAAGCACATCACAAGGATGCAAACGGTGTTGTTGTTCGTAAGAATCATACATTGCATCGTTATATTCATGCTGTTTTATATCATCTAAAAAAACGTATGCTGTAATGTGTAAAATAACGTCATGAGGTATGTTTCCGTTAAAACACTGTTCTTCATGTTCTCTAAGATAAAATTCTGCGATATCTTCAGATATATCTTCGCAGCTCTTTTAAGAAGGATTGATGCGAAAGATTTGGATTTCATTATTTGCCTCGTCAATAATTTTTAGAACTTGGCTTTCATCCAGAGGTCCTGACCGACCAATGTTTTGATCATCATCGTATACAACTAATAAAATTTCATCAGAATTTATAAGAATTGGATTTTCCATAATTTCTCCTCTCTAACGCCTCTTGGCAATTGTTTGTGCGTGGTTTATGGATACCAATGTAGCGATTTTGAAAAATTTTTTTAAAGTAATAAACTAAAGGCTTGCTTGAAGAGAAGTATAAAAATATTAATTCATATTTTGGCTGGCTTAATCCAGTCGATAGGTGCACACCATTCTAATTCTACATCTACGATATCGACATATTTTCCATTTATACTGGATAAAACCCATTTCCCTTTTTCTTTTCCGAAACGTAATACTTTGATGTAAACTTTTCCACATTTAGTTTTTATGATAGCGCGGTTGTTAATAAGATCTTCTGATAGCAAATGATAGGAATAAAAAAGAAGACTTCCTTCTTCAATGGCTGGAAACATAGAATCACCTACCACGCGAACAGCAACAGTTCCTTTAGGAGCAGATGGCGGGGCTTCTACTTCTTCTAGACAACCAGAATCTATTGCGATTATTTCTCCTCCGGCTCCTACAGATCCGATCAAAGGAACTAAGTGATTAGTGGGAATAGAAGCACCTGTAAGCTTTGATATTTCTAATAATTCTCGAGCAGAAATATCTCTTGTTCCTTTTAGCATTTTATTGACGGCAGCACGATCTATTGAGCGACCTAAAGAAGCGGTTAGCTGTCTTGAAAGCTCTGATTGGCTTAATCCAGCTTCAGATAAGGCATTTTGCAACCATTGTGAGATACTTATTGTCATATCTTTATTGTAGGTACGTTGTATACAATCGTCATTTTCTAATTTAGCAACATGTAGTTTCATTATAAATTTTCCTTCTTGATATTGTTTTTATAATCGCTACATAATGTGCTATGAAACAATTTTCGGAAATAATAAATCTGTTAGGTGGGGTTCGTAGGGTAGTATCTCAGCTGCTTGGGGTTCATAGAACACGCGTGTATGCCTGGCTCCGTCCTATATCAAAAGGTGGAACTGGTGGGAGAATTCCAACAAAACATATCCCAATTCTTTTGAATGAAGCCAAAAGAATTGGAGCACCGATTAAGGCAGAAGACTTTTTCTCGTTTTTTTATAGGACGCAATCATGTGATTCTAAATTATCTTCACAATCTGCTTCTATTGTTGCTTCTACAGATAGTAATGAACATCAACAGCATCATTCACACTCTTAAACAAGCATTAAATAAAGAGATCAAATTAATAGATTACGCGTCACCATGCGCACGCATAAATACGTAGAGCCTTAAGGGGGATTATGATCACTAACGCACAAACTATTTTATGTCTTGATCTAGGGACCAAGACAGGCTGGGCGATCATGGTGCAGATGGTCACATAACAAGCGATACAGAAGATTTTCAATCACGCCGTTTTGAAGGCGGTGGTATGCGTTATTTACGCTTTAAACGGTGGCTTACTGAACTAAAGAGGTCCGTTGATGAAATTGACGCGGTGTATTTTGAAGAGGTGCGCCGGCATGTGGGTACAAACGCTTCTCATATTTACGGAGGCTTTCTAGCAACCTTAACAGCGTGGTGTGAACATCATCAGATACTATATGAAGGCATTCCTGTTGGCACAATTAAGAAGGCAACAACAGGAAAAGGTAACGCCTCAAAAGAAGAAATGATTAAGGTGGTGTGTACAAAAGGACATACGCCTAAAGACGACAACGAAGCAGATGCTTTAGCAATTTTATATTTAATGAAAGAAGGGGGGGTATACATGTCCAATAAATTACCGTGGACGGAGGCTATTTGCAGATAAATGGATTCTTGATCTTGCTTGTTTATTTCCCTTTGAGTGCAAAGTTTACATAAAGTTACGCTTGCAAATGCTTTATACTGGAAAACCACTTTTAAATAATATGAAGGTCCGGGCTGATTACACTGGCTGTTCAGTAAAAATGTTCATGAAAGCGTTAGAAGTTTTAATAAGCACAGGTCATATCGAACGTTTAGACGATGGGTGTTTATGGAGTTTAAAAGTTGAAGAAGAACTCAATAACTCTAATGAGAGTTTAGAGAAGGTATCGAAGACGTCACGGTCAAAGAC
The DNA here is from genome assembly GCF_042197145.1 of Bartonella sp. AA56HLJMS. Taxonomy (NCBI): domain Bacteria; kingdom Pseudomonadati; phylum Pseudomonadota; class Alphaproteobacteria; order Hyphomicrobiales; family Bartonellaceae; genus Bartonella; species Bartonella sp. AA56HLJMS. The sequence continues at coordinate 7,556 of NZ_JBHIRL010000024.1, forward strand.
GTTATCAGAGAGAGCAAAGAAAGCAGCGTAGGCAAGATGGGATAAACATACAAATGATGCTTGTGATATGCTTAACGATGCTAAAGCAATGCTTAATGATGCCCATATATAACATAAACAATAACAGTTATAATAAAAAACTAATACTATCGTATTAGCAAAAAAAAAATTGTTCTGAAAATTTAGAAACAAACGAACAGGTTCATGAGTCAATAGAGATTCATGCTTGCGGAAGCTAACCAGAGCAAATCACAACGGATGTAGAAAACCAACCTCCCAATCACAAGCAAAAGAACGTTCCCCAAAAAGCAAGCGGACTAAATCAAAAGATGATTTTCGCTTACCTGAGGATTTTGAACCTAATTTGCAATACGCAATCGATAAAGGCTAACCCATGATGAGGCGCTGTTAGAATTCGAACGGTTCACAAATTACTGGATAGCAAATCCAAATAAAAATGCAAACAAACGGGATTGGCAAAGGACTTGGTACAATTGGGTTACAAGCCCTATCGGAACGCTAGCAAAGAAAAAAGCAAGATTAGAACAGGAAAAACGGTTAGGTGGTCATTATGGAAAATTCACTCATAAAACTTTCACAGAACAGTTTGCAGAGGGCTTCAACGAACTCAGAGATCATCTCTCATCTGGAAAAGATTATGGAAATGATCAGTCCGGGGCATCCATTGACGCTGAAAGCTGGGAATACATTGACGAAACAGGAGTAGGCGCAAACCTTAGATGCTTGAATCATCTACAAGCGTTGCTTTCTGTGAAAGCTTCAGTTAAGCAGATTGAGCAAACTTCTTTCCTACTCTCAAGCCATGAGAGTCCCTGCGAATACAGACGCCAAAGCCATCGTTTTATCCTATGGCATGATGCTGGACCGCATTTCGTCATATGCTATGAAAAAGTGCGTCGAAAATATCGTAACGGGTTAAGCAATTGGGATATCAAAAACATTTATGCCAACTTGTGGAGAGCTTTTAACTTATTGCCAGACAGTAGAAAACACCCTTCTTTCAAAAGCCGAAAGTGTACGCAAGACTGTTTTGAGCACCAGTGAAAAAGGCTGAAAGAAAAGGCAATGAGAGAGAATTCAAGACCACTCACGTTGGTTGAAAAGCAAAAGCTTGAAGGAATTTAAATGGTCTTGGGGGAACAGTGAAAAACATTGCAGGTTAGTAAACTAGTGAAAAGCGCTGATCATTTTGGGATTAGATATGTGTTTAAACCGACAAAAAGGCACCGTACAAAGAGATTTGAAGTTTTTTACTACAATTAAAAACACAAAACGCTCTGTACGGTCAAATTTAAGGTAAATAGACCAATTGGTAAAATTATGGACTAAAAACATGAGAATATTAAAAGACCTGTCCTTAAAAAAGCGTAAACAGCCAATGCAAAAAGAGTTTGTTGCAACAGCTGTTGGTTATGTTCCTTGGGGGGGGGGACGGAGCGGCAGAGTATTTTTACAACCTCTACAAATATGAAGACGGTACAAGAGAATGTGAAAAGTTTGATGGCGGACAGTATTATACCACACCAGAATGCGGATTTTAGTACCAAAGCGCAGGTGAAAGCATGGGTTTACGGTGGTGCTATTCCGAAAAGCGTTCTCAATTACGAACCTCTTATAGACGAGATCAATAAAGAGATCAAAAAATTATCGAAAACCGAAGGAAATAAATATGTTTACAGATAAACAGCTAAGAGCCTTGTTTGGCATTATAACTTTTATATTTTTATGTTTTTTAGGAATTAAAAAAAATCCTTACTTTATTCAAAGTATTTTGACATTCGCATCTGTTTCTTTGGTAATAGTCACAACTGTTTTTGCAATTTTATGCAATTCTCATATTCCTTCTGAATTGCAGAGCAACCCAAAATATAAAGGTGATGATACAACGGGTTGGGTGAAACTAACACGTGATTTACAACAGTATTTGCACAGACTCTTAAAACTAATAAGTTTAGCGTTTGTCGTTTTAATTTTCCCAAATAGTTATAAAGAAACGGTTTCTTTACCTGTCATTTCTAGGTATGTGGAGTACAAGCTTTCTTTTCCATTGGGATACTTTACTTTGGTACTCAGATATTGCTCTTTGGTATTCCTTTTTAGTTTGTGTATTGTTTCTTATGTTACGTACACGCAGTTTAATAAACATATCTATTTACCCACTACAGTGCTCAGTTTAAAAGCCATAGAAAAACTTCCGATTTTATAAAACTGTTTAGATTAAATGGCATTGTCTCTTCTCAACGTTCATAGATGAAATCAACAAAAACATCAAAAAATCATTGAAAAAGGCGCGTAACAATGACTCATGTCTGCTCACCATTGAGATATCCAAGCGGTAAGGCTGCACTGTATGGAAAAGTCAAAGAAATATTTGAGAAAAAGCATTAAATGGCTGTTCCTATAGAGAGCCATTTGCTGGCAGGTGTAGACTTGCTCTAAAGCTTTTTTTAATGGTGAAGTTAAAGATATTCACATTAACGATATTGATCTGTTCATTTGGAGCTTTTGGTATTGCGTTTTGCACAAAACAGAAGAATTAATAGAAAAAATCAATACAACGACCATTAACTTAGAAGAATGGTACATACAAAAAGATAGAATACATTTAACTCGTTTAAATGCACGGGAATCTTTGCTGCGTTATGGAACTGATGAAAACACCTTTTTTTATATGGACCCTCCTTGTTTTAAAAAAGGAAAAGGGCTTTGTACTTGGTTTTACAAAGCTAATGATCACCACAATTTAGAGAATGTCATCTCCCAACATGTGACAGCACCTTGGCTAATTATTTATGACAACGTTGAAGAAATTAAATTATTGTATAGGCAATATCTCTCAATAGAATTTAGCTTACAATATTCTCTACAAGAGAAAAGGAAAGCTACCGAATTGATGATTTTTTCACCTAAAATCAAAGTACCTCAATTTTTAGAAAAGAATATAGGTTCGCTTCTCAAAGCAGCTTAATTGCAGACTGCATTAATAGGAGCTTTAATCAAATGCTTATGCTTACACCATTTGGCAAAACATTACGTAAAATTCGTATTGATCGAACAGAACGTCTATTAGATATGGCTAAGAAATTAGGCGTATCTATAGCATTTTTATCTTCTGTAGAAATTGGCAAAAAGCCTATACCTGCTGACATGGAAGAAAAGATCATTGAGAAATATGCTTTAGATAAAGAAACAGCCTCTATCTTGAGAAAAGAAGCAAATATTTGTCATAAGAATTTTACAATGAACTCTTCTGCCCCACTTAACCATGAAATTTCTAACACGTTTGTTAGAATTTTTAAGTCTCTTTCACAACAAGATCTGACAAAGTGCAATGAACTCATGGAGAAAGTAGAAAAAAAACAGTGCTTGCAGAATAGAATACCTTGATCTCCTTATTTTATACACTGTAAACATAATTTTATATGTTAAAAACAATAATATCATTTTGAAATAATTGAATAAATATGCAAATCATTCTAAGATTTTTTATGTATAAATTGCTAATCTAATGGAGCTACAAATATGCTAAATAAAGTGACGTTAATCGGGCGCCTTGGAGCTGATCCCGAAAGCAAAACAATGAATTCTGGAGAAGAAATAGTCAATTTTAGTATAGCGACTTCTGAGAGCTATACAGATAAAAAAACCAATCAAAAAGTAGAGAAAACAGAATGGCATTCCGTGGTGATTTTTAATCCACATTTGGCAAAAATTGCACTTCAGTATCTAAACAAAGGTTCAAAGGTTTACATAGAAGGAAAATTACAGACACGCAAATGGCAAGATAAAAATGGGCATGACCGCTACACAACAGAGATTGTCTTACCACAATTCAAAGGCGAATTTTATTTGCTTGATGCAAAGAAAGAGCAATCAGCATCCCCTACCCCCTCACCCATTACTTCTCAAAATTATGCTATCGCTTCAGGTGCTACTGATCATGGCACATCTCTTAATGATGCTATCCCATTCTGATTGATAACATATGACAAAGAGAAAAAAACGTACAAAAAGCGAACGTCCTCGGATTAAAGGATGTATCAGAGAACCAAACGGACGCATCTCACGAGCAAAAACACCGCATAAACCCATGGATAAATTGGCAATTGAAATGCGTGCCAAACGCTTTGGCTTGACCATAGAAGAGGCTAAAAATCCGCTTTCCGGAACCTATATCGGGCGGTTTTATTTGCAAGGTGAAATCAATCAAGACCAATATGATGCTGCACAAAAATATCTTGAAGTGAAAAACAATTATCTATGTGCAAAAGAATTGCCTAATGCAATTTATGATAACTTTACCCCTTCATCAAATGAGGAGGCACAAAAACGGTGGATTGAAAGAGCAACTCATTGTTATGAAGAGACGAAAGAGGTTATCAAAGAAACTCAACACCTCTATAGACAGTATAATCTTTACGCTGCATTACAATATCTTGTTATAGAAGATCAATCGTTAACACATCTTGTTAGCTCTTTGCGTATTGTTCTTAATGCGCTTCATAAGCATTTTAGCCATTAAAAAAGAATTGACATCAGATGAAAAATCATTAAAATGTGTATATATTTACACATTATGATTTTAGGAAATGGAACAAGATAGCCGAAAAATCATTGCAAAATTAAAGCGTGATGGCTTTGAACTTATCAAAGTGAAAGGTTCTCATCATAAATTTAAAAAAGATGATAAGGTTGTTATCGTTCCACATCCTAAAAAAAATCTTCCGATTGGTACAGCACGTTCTATCGCACAACAAGCAGGCTGGTTAAAAGAAGGAGAAGAAGAATGAAAAGATTTTTTGCTCTTGTTCATAAAGATGAAGAATCTGCTTTTGGTGTTCAGTTTCCTGATTTTGAGGGACTTTTTTCTGCTGCTGATGAGGAAGAAAATTTAATCGCAAATGCAACAGAAGCACTCCAACTTTATTGTGAAGATATAGATAGAGTGCCTATTCCTTCAAAATTTGAAGAAGTCATACAACGGAAATCTGTCAAAACAGCTTTGTCAGAAGGAGCTTTTTTAATACAAGTTCCTTTTATTGAAAATGATTCAGAAGTCATACGCACAAATATATCAATTGAACGAGGGCTTTTACGTGCAATTGATAATTGTGCACAAAAGAGAGGTTTAACAAGATCTGCTTTTTTGGCAACAGCAGCCCGTCACGAGCTTAATATTTAGCTCATCAATCTGGAAAAATTTCTCACTCTCGATTTTTTTACAAAAGCGTGTAATTGTATATGATCCGCAAACTATTAATGAAAATCAAAAGGCAGCAGGCAAACAAAACGCTATAGTTAAGAGGGATATAACTATCATTGATATTATATACATGGCATCTAATATTTCTGGACCTGTCATTGCCTTTCCCTCCTATAATAATTTCACAATAATTTATAAAATCTAAAATGTTTTAGAAAATTTTATATATTCTATTTTAAAATAAAAAATATAGATTTTTTTGTTGGCATGGTGTAAAAAATTGCATTTAATGACGATACTGCACTAGTTGTATTGCGTCTAAAATTCAAAAATATCCCCAAAATTCAGTAAAATGTCAACTTGAAGCGTGGCTAGAAAGCCCTGTTTTCTAGATAATTCTGACTAATCAATTTTTCACAGAATAAAAATCAATAATTGACTAATTATGTCATTAATTATGACTCAAAAGGAGCGAAGATGAAAGCAATCATCACCAAGCCAATGTGTGTTGTTGGCGATAATAAAAGCACTGTTCGTT
>NZ_JBHIRL010000025.1:0-13251 GCF_042197145.1 Bartonella sp. AA56HLJMS
CGATAAAATGTGGATTTTTAGTTGGCACTTCAAGCCCCCCTCCGGTTGCGAGCGCCCTCGCATTGGTATTCCGGGAGTAACAAGTACTGAACCCTAGTCAGCTTTTTGCTTTTAGTGCTTAAAGCACTTGGACATAGCAAAAACTCCCGGAATTCTAAGGATATTCGCAAAAGTGGGCTCAATTGTACGTTAGGGTTTAGGGCTTTTAGTTCCCTGTTGATCGCTGCGTAGACGATCAAACTTACGATATTTATTCATAAGGCAGTTTCAGAAGGTTGGCAAGAAAAATGAAAAATTTTCTATTCTGTTATACCGTAAAACGGCGCTATTTGAAGGGGGAGTGAAGAGCTTGAATATTCATGATAGGGCTTTGATTTGTTGAGCCTGATGAAGTGCTGTCGTTTGAGGAGGGTAGTCTGAAGACTGTAAGGGGACTAGGCAAAAAGCTGGGTTCGTTTTCAGAACAGTGTTTACAGAGCGGTGCGGGGTGGTGATGTGGAAATTTTATTTGGCTGACTTCTGTAATAACGTAAAAGCGTTAAAACGTATATCCGTAAAATGATGCGGAGGATTTGTACTGTGTGTATGCTTTTATTTGGCGTGGAATGTGGTGAGAAAACTAGGGGACGCATTTGTGAGTGGAGAGGGGAAAGCTGGGATGAAAAGGGGTGTTAAATGCATTTTCTGGAGAAGAGTATGTGGAGAATATTTGGAGGAAGGGCTTATTTGTCTTGTCTGATAAAGCGCGTCTTTTGAGGGATGGTGATAATTGATCAGTAGTCCTTCCCTAGATAAGAAGCTGGATTGTTTACGGACCAGTGTTTATCGAGCGGTGTGGGGTGGTGAATCTTTCGTTGGCTGTTTTCTGTGAATGTGTAAAAGCGTAAAAATGTGAATCTGTAAAAGTGAAGAGGAGGATTTATGGATTTATGCATTGTGCGTGTTTTGGGGGCACGTTGGGTTTTTGCATGGATGGGGTGAGATAAATGGGGGGAGAACGAGAGCTTATGAATCGAGGAGGGAAGCTGGAATGAAGAGTGCTGTAAGTCGTGAATGTGTGATGGGAGAGAAAAAGGAGTGCGTGGAATGGGAGAGTGCCTATGGACAAGGGGGAGGGTGTGGATAAGAGGCGGGGTAGTGCAGAGGGATGCGTGAAGGGATGGTGTGAGGGTGATAGAAGAGGGAGGTGAGGATTTTATTAAAGGGTGTTGTGGTTTTGAAAGAGGGTGAGAATGGAGAAAATGCGCTGGAAAGTATGATGATGAGGTGAGCTAAAGGGATGAGAGTAGTGCTCGAAAAAATAACTGGGAAAGGGAGCCGTGGTGGGGAAGTGAAAAAAACTTCCTCACCCCCAGTTGTTTTCAAAGGGGAGTGAGGGGCTTATCAAGAAGAAAAAAGTTAGTTTCTTTTCATAATTTTCCAAGTTTTTCCATCAGACATATACATAATCTTTTGACCCGTGGTTATCTTTTGTGTGCCGTGAGTGGTGTGAAGCGTAGAACTGAAAGCCGCTAGATGATCTATAAAGATTGATTTCCACTTAAATGAAGCAGGAGATGGAAAAAAGATATTGGGTGCCCAAGAACGATCTTTTGAACGAATAACGACAAGCTCTTTTTGTTTCAAAACGTTAGAAATTGTTTCTGCAGACAGATCTTTCCCATTGGAAATGGGGACTTCTGGTTTAGCTGTAGGCGAGGCTAAACCTCCAAAGTTGCTTATACTTGTCATACAAAAAGTGAACGTACATGATGTTTGGATGAGGTCAGAATCTCGACACTTTCCTTGATTAGAAACTTTCAGAGTCCCTTCGTGTAGCTTGTTTTGTTTTAAGCCATTAGGATCAAAAAAAATCGAACTTTGCGGACTTAAATCATAACAGGAGGAAAGATGTCTCTTCCAACGAGAATGGTCTTCAACAAAACTTGAAGATTTACGGAGTTTGCCAAATGTATTTGGTACTTCTATGGTCCCAATATTCACTTTTTTACCCGTTGTAAAATCGACTACTTTCGCTGTAACTAGATTCTCATTTTTTTCAACATATAATCGATATCTGCGTCCCATCTCCCATGGAAAGTTAATTTCACATCGTACTCCTGAACCTTCCTGAGTAAAATGCTTACATTTATCACCCTTCCATCCCGTTGCATTCCAGATAGAAAAATGAATGGTACGGCCGCTCCTGTTGAAAAAACCAATTTGTCCACTTTTTCCGTTTTGGAATTCAAATTTATTTCCCCAGAAATAGATGGAGTTAGGCCCACCATCGTAATTTACTTGCTGGGTGAACACAAATAGATCAAATAATGCATTTTCAGGCCATTCATGCTCTATTGTAATAACTTTGCCGGCAAAAACGGCATAGCTTGGTTTACTTATTAGAAGGAATAAAAGTATTAAAATAACCTTTTTTACAGTATGGTACATACTCAAATCCTCTATCTTAATAAAAATAGTGTAACTTTATAAGTATTAAAGCACATATTCAATGTTTTGTTAAGTAAAATTAGAGAAAATACTTTAATGTTTACTCTAAACTATATGCTGTAAAGACTACTTTGTTTAAAGTGTTTTTGCATGCTCCTTTTCTGCTGTTCAAATTTAAGTTTAATGGTGGAATTTAGGGGTGATGGTTTAAAAGGGGGAGTGATGATGGGGGTATAAGAAAAGTTGCGGTTTTTATTTAAAATGATAGCGTATTTTTTTTCTCCCTCTTGCTATGAGGCTTGTAGAAACCCATATTCTTTTTAGCACTATGGTTCTTCTTCTTGCTGCTTTTTTCGCGGTGTTTTTTAGAGGCTGGATAATCCTTTCTGGATGTTTCTTTTGTGGAATATTGGAGAGGTTAAAGTGTGGTGATGGCTTGAGATTTAAGGAAAAAAAATGAACTTGGAAAAATATAGCGAACGCGTGCAGGGTTTTTTACAATCAGCACAAAATAGCGCTCTTGCTTCTGATCATCAGCAGTTTATGCCGGAGCATTTCCTGAAAGTGTTGTTAGACGATTCTCAAGGATTGGCTGCATCGCTTATCCAAAACGCTGGTGGTGATCTTACTCTTATTCAAAAGGCGCTAAAAGAAGCACTTGATGCTTTGCCTAAAGTGCAAGGGGGAAATGGACAGCTCTATCTTTCGCAGCCATTGGCAAAAGTTTTCGCACTGGCTGAGGATATTGCGAAAAAAGCCGGTGATCAGTTTGTGACCGTGGAGCGCATGTTGCAAGCGCTGATCATGGAAAAGACCGCAAAAACAGCCGATATTTTAACAAGTGGAGGATTGACCCCGCAAGCGCTTAATCGGGCAATTAATGCGCTGCGGAAAGGAAAAACAGCAACAAGCCCCCATGCTGAAGGACAATATGATGCCTTGCAAAAATATGCCCGGGATCTCACAAAAGATGCACGTGAAGGAAAACTCGACCCTGTGATTGGGCGGGAAGAGGAAATCCGCCGCACTATTCAGGTGCTTTCACGGCGGACCAAAAATAATCCCGTGTTGATTGGTGAGCCTGGGGTGGGGAAAACAGCTATTGTGGAAGGGTTGGCATTGCGCATTGTTAATGGCGATGTACCTGAAACTTTGCGGGATAAACAGCTTCATGCGTTGGATATGGGAGCGCTTATCGCTGGTGCAAAATATCGTGGGGAATTCGAAGAGCGCCTTAAAGCGGTGCTGGCAGAGGTGCAAGCTGAAAATGGTCAGATCATTTTGTTTATTGATGAATTGCACAATCTTGTTGGCGCTGGAAAATCTGATGGTCCTATGGATGCTTCTAACTTGTTAAAACCTGCTCTTGCACGCGGAGAACTCCATTGTGTGGGCGCTACTACGCTCGATGAATATCGAAAATATGTCGAAAAAGATGCTGCTCTTGCACGCCGCTTCCAACCTGTCTTTGTACCTGAACCCTCTTTGGAAGATACTATTTCTATCTTGCGCGGTATTAAGGAAAAATATGAACAACATCACAAAGTGCGCTTGGCAGATAGTGCTTTGATTGCGGCGGCGCGTTTGTCTAACCGCTATATTACGGATCGCTTCTTGCCGGATAAAGCTATTGACCTTATCGATGAAGCGGCGGCGCGTTTGCGCATGCAGGTCGATTCAAAGCCGGAAGAACTCGATGCTGTTGATCGGCGTATTTTACAGTTGAAGATCGAACGGGAAGCTTTGAAAACAGATGTCGAGCCAACAGCAAAAGAACGGTTGGAAAATGTGCAGGAGGAACTCAAAACATTGGAACAACAGTCCGCTGAGATGACAAGTGCTTGGCAGGCTGAGAAACAAAAATTAGGGCATGCTGCTGATTTGAAAAAACAACTCGAAGAAGCTCGTAATGCTTTGGCTATTGCACAACGTGATGGACAATTCCAACGCGCTGGAGAGCTCGCTTATAGCGTTATCCCTGAACTCGAAAAACAATTGAGTATTGCGGAAAATGATGACCAACAAAATCATCTCGTTGAAGAGACGGTTACTGCTGAACATGTGGCGCGGATTGTTTCACGCTGGACCGGTATTCCTGTTGATCGAATGCTGGAGGCAGAACGGGAGGCGCTGTTGCGGATGGAAGATGAAATTAGCAAACGTGTGATTGGTCAGGGAGAGGCTGTTCAAGCTGTTTCTCGTGCTGTACGCCGCGCGCGTGCAGGGTTGCAAGATCCCAATCGTCCGCTTGGCTCTTTCATGTTTTTGGGTCCTACTGGTGTGGGAAAAACCGAATTAACCAAAGCTCTTGCCGCTTTTCTCTTTCAAGACCCAAATGCCATGTTGCGTATTGATATGTCGGAATATATGGAAAAGCATGCCGGGGCGCGGCTGATTGGGGCACCTCCTGGATATGTTGGATATGAAGAGGGGGGGGTGCTGACCGAAGCTGTACGTAGAAGACCTTACCAGGTCATTCTGTTTGACGAAATTGAAAAAGCACACCCTGATATTTTTAATCTCTTGTTGCAAGTGTTGGATGAGGGACGCTTGACGGATAGCCAGGGCAGAACTGTCGACTTTCGTAACACTTTGTTGATTATGACCTCAAATCTTGGTGCTGAGTTTTTAACTGCTTTGCCTGAAGGGCAAGCAACAGATCAGGCAAAAAATGATGTTATGAATGTCGTTAAAGCGGCTTTCCGTCCTGAATTTTTAAACCGTATTGATGAGATTATTCTCTTTCAAAGGCTGCAACGTCACGATATGGAAGCTATCGTCGATATTCAGATAGAACATTTGCAAAATTTGCTCAATGAACGCAAAATAACTTTGCAAATCGAGCCAGAGGTGAGAAAATTTCTTGCCGATAAAGGCTATGATCCGCTCTATGGTGCGCGTCCGCTTAAACGGATTATCCAAAAAGAAATTCAAGATCCACTGGCGGAAAATATCTTATTTGGAAAAATTCACGATGAGACAACGGTGAAAATTACAAAACAAGGAGATCGGTTGGAATTTTTGCCTGAAGATTAAGTTTGGAAAAATTCATGGTATAAAGGGCGGTGATAATCCTATTATGTGATAAACACCGCTCTTTGAAGCGTGCTGATTTAGAAAAATTCACGATGAGACAAGCGGTATTTTATTGCAAAGCAAAGGGAGTGGCTGGTGTTTTTGCATGTTAAATCAGCGTTTTCGAATATCGTAGGATTCTTTTACTTCTGTTTGTCGTGAAAACTATTTTCTTGCAATTTTATAAGTGAAGTCACAAGCGGGATTGCTTTATTGCTTTGTGCGTAAAAACGTTAGAGAGAAATGCCGTTTATCCACCGTAAAACATTGCTCTTTGAAGGGGTGTGGGGAGCTGATCTGAATTTGACTTAAGGATGTTTCGTTGTTTGATATATTAACAAATAATGTTGATTAGTGCGCTGTTGCTTAATCAGAGATTAGCCACAAGATTGCTTTTTGTTTTTTCGCTTCGAGCTCTCTAAAGTTTCTCAACAGAGTGTGTTCTTTTTCGCTATAGGTTTCTTGATTGTGGTGTAAGAGAGTTTCTTTTGTGGGAAGATCTTCTTTTGTGGCAATGTCTGCATAAAAAAAGTTCATAGGAACTTTTAGTTTTTGAGCGATTTCCAGTAAACATTTTGCGCTTACACGATTGAAGCCTTTTTCGTATTTTTGGATTTGTTGGAAACTTACGCCTAAATGGCTTCCTAATTCTTTTTGGGAAAGCCCTATTGAAATGCGTCTATGACGGATTCTTTTGCCTATCAAAATGTCGATAAAATGTGGATTTCTAGTTGGCACTTCAAGCCCCCCTCCGGTTGCGAGCGCCCTCGCATTGGTATTCCGGGAGCCTGAAAGCACTGACCTCGAATCAGCATTTTGCTTTTAGTGCTCATCGCACCTGGACATAGCAAAATCTCCCGGAATCCCGGGACACCCACAAAAGTGGGTTCATTCTTATGTATCGAGGTTTCGGGCTTTCAGTTCCCTATTGATCGTCGCGTATACGACCAAACTCACCCTTTAAGTAATAAAGTAGTTTCAGAAAATTGGCAAGAAAAATCAAAATAATCTCAAAGACTATAAAATTGGGTACTTTTTAAAAAAGTGCGAAATATGGATTATAAATCGCGTTTTTTGCTTAATCAGAAATGTCGATAAAATGTGGATTTTTGGTTTGCACTTCAAGCCCCCCGCTAGGGGCGAGCGCCCTCGCATTGGTATTCCGGGAGTTAAAAACACTGACTTGACTCAGCTTTTTGCTTTTAGTGCCAAAGCACCTGGACATAGCAAAAACTCCCGGAATTCCGGGATACCCGCAAAGCGGGATAAATTTATGTGTCAAGTCTTCGGGTTTTTAATCCCTATTGATCGTTGCGTAGACGATCAAAATTACACTTTAAGTGATAAAGTAATTTCAGAAGATTGGCAAGAAAAATCAAGAATTTTCTATTCTATTATGCCGTAAAACACCGCTCTTTGAAGGGGTGTGGGGAGCTGATCTGAATTTGACTTAAGGATGTTTTATTGTTTGATATATTAGCAAATAACGTTGATCGTTGCTCTTTTTCCTAATCAGAAATCAACCACAAGATTGCTTTTTGTTTTTTCGGCTGGAGGTCTCTAAAGTTTTTCAAAAGAGTGTGTTCTTTTTCGCTATAGGTTTCTTGATCACGGAGTGGGGTATTTTCTTTTGTTGAGATATCTTCTTTTGTGGCAATGTCTGCATAAAAAAAGTTTACGGGAACTTCTAGTTTTTGAGCGATTTTGAGTAAACATCCTACGCTTACACGATTTAAGCCTTTTTCATACTTTTGGATTTGTTGGAAACTGACACCTAAATGGCTTCCTAATTCTTTTTGGGAAAGCCCTATTGAAATGCGTCTGTGGCGGATTCTTTTGCCTATCAAAATGTCGATAAAATGTGGATTTTTAGTTGGCACTTCAAGCCCCCCTCCGGTTGCGAGCGCCCTCGCATTGGTATTCCGGGAGGTTGAAAATACTGAACCTAAATCAGCTTTTTGCTTTTAGTGCTGAGAAGCACTTGGACATAGCAAAAACTCCCGGAATCCCGGGATACCCGCAAAGCGGGATAAATTTATGTTTAGGTTTCGGGTCTTCAACTCCCTATTGATCGTTGCGTGGACGATCAAAATCACACTTTAAGTGATAAAGTAATTTCAGAAGATTAGCAAGAAAAATCAAAAATTTTCTATTCTATTTATGCCATAAAACACTGCTCTTTGAAGGGGTGTGAAGAGCTAGAATATTTGAGGGCAGGCCTTGATTTGTTGAGCCTGATGAAGTGTTGTCGTTTGAGGGGGGTGTCTGAAGACTGTAAGGGTACTAGGCAAAAAGCTGGGTTCGTTTATAGACTATTGTTTATAGAGTGGTGCGGGGTGGTGAACCTTTCGTTGGCTTTGTTCTTTAAAGATGTAAAAGCGTAAAAACGTATATCCGTAAAAGTGAAGTGGGGGATTTATGGATTTATATATTGTGCGTGTTTTTGGTCACTTTGGGCTTTTGGGGGCGTGGAATGTGGTGCGAGAATTGGGGGGAAGTGTCTTCGTGAATGGAAGTTTAGAGGAAGAGTGCTGTTAAGTTGTTAAGTGTGTGACGGGAGAGAAAAAGGAGGAATGGAGGATGAAGAGAGTGCGCATGGATAAGAGGAGAGTGTGGGTAAGGCGGGTGTTGCAAAGAGATGTGTGATGGATGGCGGCTATCAGAAGATAGAGCTTGATTTGTTGAGCCTGATGACGTGCTGTCGTTTGAGGCGTGGGTGGGTGTAAGCTTTATTTTGTGGGGAAAGTTGCTTTTTGACGTGGGATTGTAGACTAGTGCTGGTTGGGAATTTTCATTTTTTGAGACGTGGGGTGGAGGTCAATGTAATAATATGGAAGATTGTGATCTCATAATTTTTACATTCTTTCTTTTTTTAAAGCAAATAAGAAAGAAAAATTAATATATTACTTGATATTAGAGTAAATGCTTATATCAAGAGGAGTATTTCTTTAAAAATTTTCACTTAATTTATTAAGCGATTTATTAGAATAAAAGACTCTTCTGAAGTTCATATCACCAATTGTATCGAAGGAAGTGTAACTTTAACTGTAGAAAAGTTTAATATCGGATGGTTGATATGAACTTGTTTTTAAAAAAGAGTCCATTAGCTCTTTTTTGCTCTCTCTTTATTTCCAAAGTTGGTGATTATGCTTATGAAGTTGTTTTTATTTTACTGGTCTTAGAATTAACAGATAACACCTTTTTTACAGGTCTTGTGTATTTTTTTCGATTTATCCCTTTTCTCTTTTTTGGCCCTATAGGAGGTTGGTTAGCGGATAATTTTTCTTTGAAGAAAAATATGATCTTAAGTGAAGTTGTGAGATTATTAGCTTCATTGTTTGTTTTTATAACTTATATAACAGGTACGGCACATATCATTGTTCTTATTTTTGCAGCAATATGTACAACGATAGGAAGAAGTATTTTCCAACCAAGTTTTCAAGCTGCTATTCCCAGAATGTTTTCAATAAAAGATCTTACAAAGGCCAATAGCATTGCTCAAATTATCATGGAAACGGCAGCCGTCATTGGCCCTTTGGTTTGTTCTATACTGCTTTTTTTAGCAAATAAATCGGCAGTACTCATTTTTGATTTTTTTACCTATTTTATATCTATTATCGTGTTATTTAATCTCATGAATTTAAATTCAAGCGAGAATAAATCATTCAATTTTATAAAAATTTATCGAGAAACAGCTTCATATCTTAAATATATTTCTACAGAAAATAATAATTTATTTATTACGCTCGTTGGCTCATCGTTTGCTATTCTCTTTACGGGTGCTATTTTAAGATTTTTAATTCCAGCTTTTGTTCTTTTTGTGGGGGGAGAGGAGAGCCTTGTGAGTTATATTTTTTCTCTCATGGCTGTTGGAACTATTGTTGGTGGTTTGTTATATAGTAAAATTATATTAAATATTACATCGTTGAAGCTCATGATATTTTGGCTTCTTTATGGGGTTATTCTGTTTGTTATGCCCTTAGCTGCTGGACTTTATTTAAAATTCCTTCTCGTGTTAGCATTTGTTCTAGGATTTATTGGTGCCTTTGTGGATATTGGTTTAGTCTCAGCTATTCAATTATATTCTCGTCGTGAAGATTTTGGTAAGAGTTTTGGAACCTTTTCAACTTTAGCGAACTCTGCGGAAGCAATGTCTGGCTTTATTGCTGGACTTTTGGCACTCGTGGGATTGTTAAGCTCTTTTTTAGCTATGTCCGCATTAATTATTTCCACCGGAATTATTGGCGTTGTAAAAATTAAGAAAAATAAAGATGTAACACCTCTTAACACGACAGTCGATGATGACCATTGATATATTTGATATCTCCATGCCGTTTCTTTTTTCTAAAGACGGTTCGCTCATTATCTTATTCATGAGGTAAAAACACCGCTCTTTGAAGGGGGTGATCTGAAACGAATGAGTGGTCAGTGGTGGAAATTTGCTAGGCAAGCATTTGAATTCTTTACAGACCGTTGTTTATAGAGTGGTACGGGGTGGATGAAGCTTTCCTTGGCTTCGTTCTGTAATGATGTAAAAGCGTAGAAATGTGAATCTGTAAAAGTGAAGTGGGGGATTTGTGGTTTATATATTGTGCGTGTTTTTGGTCATGATATGGAGGGGTGAGAAGAATTGGGGGGAAGTGTCTTCGTGAATGGAGGGGAAATGAAGGGTGCTGTGCGTTGGTTTATGTAATGCAACACACCATGAAAGTAAGTATACATATACTATATGTATACTATATGCTTTACATGTGTTTTTTCGTACTTTTAACATATATATTTTGTGTCTTAAACATAAGCTTTGAGTACTATGAGAGATGGTGGTCGTTTTTTTAACAAGCGAGAAAGTGATTAACTAATGCTTGATAGTAAAGCAGTATGTTGTTAAGGCTATTCTTTGAAAGGAGGCTCTTATTTCTGGTGTAGGAGCTTCTCAGAAGAGAATGCAATTAATAGGGGAGTTAAGATGTCAAAATATTTATTTCCGTTACCGCTTGTATTGGTGGCTGGTTGTGCATCTATCAGTAATTATTCATCAAGTTATGTCAGTCCAAATATTACGAAAGATGATGTAAAATTAATTGCTAACGATTTTGTTCGTAATCTTAAAAAACCTTTACCGCCCGCTACAACAACACTTATTGTGAAAAAAAATAAAACAGAAGACAACTTTACTCCTGTATTTATTGATCTCTTGCGACGGAATGGATATAACGTGATCTATACAGATCAACCAAACAAACAGCAAAATGGTGTAATCTTGACTTATCAAATAACGCCAATAAAGACAGGTATCATGTCTATGGTTTCTTATGATGAGGTTGGAGTAACGCGTTATTATATCCGCACTTATAATCGATGAAACCCCTTTGCCGGTTTGTCTCAAAAAAGTAGATAATGAAGAAATGTGTTTCAGGGGAAGTGTTGGGATTAAATTAATCAATAAAAATTTGCAGATATGAAAATTGCATATTCAGATGACAGTTATTCGTCGTCTCGTTTACAATTTCAGTGTTGTAACGAAGAAAGATGTCGTTTTATCTGTTTGCAATCCTTCATGTTCTATCTCAGTTATATAGCGCTTTTATCGTTTCTGTCTTATAGAAAATTACTTTCTGTTCTACGGCTCTATATGCCAATCTAATAGTTAGATCTAAACAATCAAATTCATATGAACTCTTTACAGAAATCTGTTGTTTGAGATTGTTGGAAAGGTATTTTGTTTTTATCAAATTGTCGCGTGGTGGTTTGGGAGTTTCCTTTGGCTGCGTTCTGTAAAGATGTAAAAGCGTAAAAATGTGAATCTGTAAAATGAAGCGGAGGATTTGTGCTTTGTGAGAGCTTTTATTATGGCATGGAATGTGGTCAGAGAACTAGGGGACGCGTTTGTGAATGGAGCGGGGAAAGTTGGGATGAAGAGGGGTGTTAAGTGCGTTTTCTGGAGAAGAGTGTGTGGGGAATGGCTGTGAACAGATTGCAGAGTTGATGTGTAAAGAGATGTGAAGAGAAAAATCTCGTGGTGGGCGTTTATATTCTATGGGGAGCTTAACAATTATAGTTGCATCTATATTTGTATGGGGGATATCCGTGAAATGGGTGTGAGAAGCATTGAGAGGTGTTTTTTTAATAAGTGGGTGAATGAGCAATACAATGAAAGCCTATTTAGAGGGGAAATCCTATTTAGAGGAAATCCTATTTAGAGGGAATTCTATTTAGGCGGAAGCCCATTTAGAGGGATGCCTATTTAGGAAAAATCCTATTTTAGCTCTTGTTGTTTTAGACATTGTGTTTTGTATGAGGGGCATTTTGCAGAAAAGGTGTTTTGAGGGATGTGGCTCCCTTAAAGAAAAACACAAAAGTATCAAAAGAAAAATATAAAAACTTGACAAGGTAAATGTAAAAAGGTATCATAATGATACAATCGGAATTGTGCGTTTAAATCAGAAGAGATCTCTTGATAAAATTCTGTGAGAGGGGTGGGGATGTTTTTCCAAGGTTTTGGTGTTTTTATCCTATTTTGAAGTTTGTTATCCTATGATGTCGTAAACCGGTGTCGTAAACCGTTTTTTGAGATGTGGTGATATCAGGCGGGCAAGGCTTTAGGCAGAGGGGAATATTGGCAAAGGATGTCGATTGATGGGCTTTTGTCTAATCAGAAATTAACCACAAGATTGCTTTTTGTTTTTTCGCTTCGAGTTCTCTAAAGTTTTTTAAAAGGGCGTGTTCTTTTTCGCTATAGGTGTCTTGATCGTGGTGTGAGGCATGTTCTTTTGTGGGAATATCTGCTGTTAAAAGGTCCGCATAAAAAAAGTTCATAGGAACCTCTAGTTTTTTAGCAATTTCTAGTAAACACCCCGCGCTTACACGATTAGATCCTTTTTCGTATTTCTGGATTTGTTGAAAACTGACACCTAAATGGCTTCCTAATTCCTTTTGAGAAAGCCCCATTGAAATTCTTCTATGACGGATCTTTTTACCTATTGAAATGTCGTTGAAATGTGAATTTTTAGTTTGCACTTCAAGCTCCCCTCCGGTTGCGAGCGCCCTCGCATGAGTATTCCGGGAGTTTGAAAGCACTGAGCTCAGCCAGCCTTTTGCTTTTAGTGCTGACAAGCACTTGGACATAGCAAAAGCTCCCGGAATTCCGGGATACCCGCAAAGCGGGATAAATTTATGTACTGAGCGTTCGGGCTTTCAAATCCCTATTTGACCGTTGCGTGGACGATCAAAAACACAGATCAATTCATAAGGCAATTTCAGAAGATTGGCAAGAAAAATCAAAATAATTTCAAAGACTATAAGATTGGGTACTTTTTAAAAAAAGTGCGAAATCTGAATTTTTAGTTTGCACTTCAAGCTCCCCTCCAGTTGCGAGCGCCCTCGCATGAGTATTCCGGGAGGTTGAAAGCACTGAACTCAAATCAGCTTTTTGCTTTTAGTGCTGACAAGCACTTGGACATAGCAAAAACTCCCGGAACTCCGGGATACCCACAAAGTGGGGTAAATTAACGTTTGAGTTTTCGGGCTTCAACTCCCTATTTGACCGTTGCGTGGACGATCAAAAACACAGAACTATCAATAAAGTAGTTTCAGGAGATTGGCAAGAACAATTAAAAGATTTGGAAAATGAGAGCATTTTTTTGTATCTTAAAAATTATCTCATTATATTCTTATGCCTTATGCCTTATGCCTTATGCCTTATGCCTTATGCCTTATGCCTTATGCCTTATGCCTTATGCCTTATGC
>NZ_JBHIRL010000026.1:0-10396 GCF_042197145.1 Bartonella sp. AA56HLJMS
CAACATTTGATGTTTAATACCATTGAAGATGCTGATAATTTTACCGTTGATATGAAAAATCCTTCTCAATGGTTGATACGTGTTGGTGGACGTTTAACCAAAACCATTATGACCACTGAAAACAACCGTCCGATGTCTTTCTATGGAAAAGTAAACTTGATCAAAACCTTTGGTGATAATGGTACCATCCAGATTGGCAGAGATTTTGACCTTGATCCTATGGGACCTGCAATTGAAGGCGGCATTGGCATCAATGCGCAACTGTCTCACAATTTCTCGCTTCATGGTGATGTCAGCTATCAACAAAAGCTTCAGAAAACTGGTATCTCTGGAGCTAGTTTTTCAGGCGGCATACGCTATCAGTTTTAAATCAAGGCTGTAAAAATAGCCTATTCATTCTATTCAATTTAATAAAAAGGCAGCACAATATGCTGCCTTTTTATCTCTCCCCTATTCTTTTCTACCAGTACACACCGCCAACATTTTTCTTTAAGAAAATTAGTTAAAAAACTCAAGACAATAAAATATCGCGCTTTTAACTAGTAAAAATATCCCTTAAAAAAACTAAAAGTCGATTGAAAAATCAATGAGCGCTATTTTATCGTAACCGTGTTAAAGAAAAACATGAAAGCTATGGTATCATCTTTGGTTTCATGATGTTGGAAGAGATCTCTATCAGGCTCAAGCATACAGTTTTTTGAAATTTTCTTGCCTACTCCTTTTCTTTAAGCATAAGCAACAAGTTTTATGCAAACATAACACATATCTTGAATAGAAAAACTTATAATACTTACATAATATTAACATAATGTATTCATTTAATACTAAATGAATTTAAATATAATACATTATATGCTAAATGTATAAGTTAATTTATACTTTACACAAAAATAAAAATAGCCTATTTACGTTCCATCTCTAAAATATCCATCCATTTGATATCCTTCTTATAAGCGGGGGAAGAGTGTGTGGCTCTTATAAGTTAGGAAAATCTTGATGTGTAAAAAATCCCTTTTATGCTGCATAGCTGTCATAGCTGTCATGCTATTCAACACCCATCTCAATGTATATGCTGAAACTCTTGAAGTTTCCGGCGAGAAAAAAGAAATATCTAACACAACGTATGAGATTATTTATGCAAAAGACAACGGAGAAATCACCGGCACACATTTAACTGTTGTTGGGAGCAAAGACACAAATACAGATATTTACGCTGTAACAGCGAAAGGTCTTGGCAGTACGATTACATTACTGCAAGACACAGCCATTAAAGGAACTGATTTTGACATTCGTCTCGGTCTTAATGCAAAAGATGGTGCTACAATCAAAATGACTGGAGGCATTATTACGGTTTCTGAAATTGGCGCTTTCTTTGAAAACAGTATGAATGATAAAAACAAGCTGGAAGGTGTAACAATATCAAGCGGTAAAGATGACCACTTCATGGACAAGGGAATAAATGCCGACAACAAAAGCAAAGTTACTTTAGAAAACGTAACGGTTACGCAAGCAAACACCAGTATATTTGCAAATGATCATTCTGAAGTAACGATTTTAGGAGGAGCATTTGATGGAGAACTCAAAGGAATATCTGCTACGGAAGGCAGCGCTATTACTTTAACCTATAGTGAATTAGCCGATAATAAAAAAGGCAGTGTTCAAGTTACATCATCTCATGGTGACGGACTCTATGCAAATGGTGCACAATCCACAATCACAATGATAGGAGGATCAGTCACTGGAGAAAATACAGCATTACTTGCAGAAAATGGCGGACATATTGACGTCACAGATGTTACTTTAAAAAAAGATGGCACCGGAATCGGTGCAATAGCTAATGATGTTGACAGCACAATTGAACTGCACGGAAATACGGTAATTAATGACGCTGTAATTGGGCTTTATGCAACAAACGGTAGCACAATCACAATGACTGGAGGAACCATTACGGCTTTTGAAACTGGTGCGTTCTTCAATGAGAGTAAAAGCGATAAAAACAAGTTAGAAAATGTAACCATTACTTATGCAAATACCAGCATAAGTGATCAAGACAAGCTAGAAAATGTAAAAACATCAGACAATGAATTAGACCCTGGATGGGAAAGTGAATTAGAAAATGAAAAAGAAGAGTTTTTATACACAGGAATAACGGCCTTTGCCGGAAGTCATCTCTCTTTAGAAAATGTAACCATTACGCAAGCAGACACCAGCATATCCGCAGAAGATGGTTCACAAGTAACGATATTAGGAGGAGCATTTGATGGAGAACACACAGGGCTATACGTAATGAACGGCAGCTTCATTACTTTAGCCAATAGTAAAGAAGGCAGCGTTCAAGTTACATCATCTGATGGTGATGGACTCTATGCAGACGGTTTATTCTCTACAATCATAATGATGGGAGGAACAGTGACTGCGGGAAACAGAGCATTATTTGCACAAAAAGGTGGATATATTAAGGTCACAGATGTTGCTCTAACAACGATGGACGGAAACGGATACGGGGCAGCTTCCACCGATCCTTACAGCTTTATTGAATTGGATGGGGAGACAACGATTAATAATGCTATAAATGGACTTGATGCGGAAAACAGTGGCGTCATCATAATGACGGGAGGAGCTGTAACTGCGAAAAGCGCAGCATTGTTTACCATGAACGGTGGATATATTAAGGTCACAGATGTTGCTCTAACAACGATGGACGGAAACGGATACGGTGCTGCTTCCACCGATCCTGAAAGCTTGATTGAATTGGATGGGAAGACAACGATTAATAATGCTCTCATCGGACTTTATACAGAAAATAGTGGTACTATCTCAATGGCGGGTGGAACTGTAACTGGGAAAAGCGCGGCAGTACTTACAAAAAGCGGTGGACATATTAAGGTCACAGATGTTGCTCTAACAACAATAGATGGCAACGGATACGGTGCAGCTACCAGCGATCCTAACAGCTTGATTGAATTATATGGAAAGACAACGATTAATAATGCTTTCATCGGACTTTATACAGAAAATAGTGGTACTATCACAATGGCGGGTGGAACTGTAACCGCAACAAACATGGCATTGCTTGCAAAAAGCGGGGGACATATTAAGCTCACAGGTGTTGCTCTAACAACGATGGATGGCAACGGATACGGTGCAGCTACCTCCGATCCTGAAAGCTTGATTGAATTGTATGGAAAAACAACGATTAATAATGCTTTCATCGGGCTCAATGCAGAAAACAGTGGTGCAATCACAATGGCAGGTGGAACTGTAACCGCAACAAACATGGCATTGCTTGCAAAAAGCGGTGGACATATTAAGCTCACAGATGTTGCTCTAACAACGATGTATGGCAACGGATACGGTGCAGCTACCTCCGATCCTGAAAGCTTGATTGAATTGCATGGAAAAACAACGATTAATAATGCTTTCATCGGGCTCAATGCAGAAAACAGTGGTGCAATCACAATAACGGGAGGAGCTGTAACCGCAACAAACGTGGCAGTGCTTGCAAAAAGCGGTGGGCATATTAAAGTCACAGATGTTGCTTTAACAACAACAAATGGTAACTATGGTGCTGCTGCAACCGATCCTAAAAGCTTGATTGAATTATATGGAAAGACAACAATTAATAATGCTGTAACCGGACTTGATGCAGAAAATAGTGGCACAATTATAATGACTGGTGGAACAGTAACTGCGAAAACCATGGCATTGTTTGCAATGAACGGTGGACATATTAAGGTCACAGACGTTGCTCTAACAACGATGGATGGCAACGGATACGGTACAGCTGCCAGCAATCCTTACAGCTTAATTGAATTGCATGGAAATACAGCAATTAGCAATACTTTCATCGGGCTTTATGCAGAAAACGGTGGCACGATTAAAATGACTGGAGGGACCGTAGCAGCAAAAGGATCAGCATTTGTTGTAAAAAATAGCGGATATATTGATGTAACAAATGTTTCTGCAACAGCAGAAAACAGTGGCATAATATTTGATAAATCCGAGGACGATAATGCCTCAGAAGTCGACTTGACAAATACAAAGATTCGCACTGAAAATAGTATTGGAATTAACGCAGACCAATCAATCGGTATAGTCAATCTCAAAAATTCAGAAATCAGTGCCGATATTTTATTAGCAGCAAAAGCTTCAACTAAAGAAAATAACTTTGCTTTTACATTAAATGCTAATCACTCCGTATTAAAGGGGAGAGCAAAAATTGCAGAAAACAGAACTGTACGCTTTGATTTGACAAACAAGACAACATGGATATTGAAAACCAGTACAAAAGAAACCGATGATGACGGAAAACTGCTTGCTATTGCTCAAAGGTCACGTTCTGATATTTCTGTGCTCAATCTCAATGATAGTTCTATTGTTTTTAATGGACCGGTAGAAGATCATTATCATACATTGCATATAGGATCTGGAATACCAACCATTCTAGCAGTCTATAATGCCTTTGGTGAGGCAGAAATTCATTTCAACGCTATATGGAGTGATGGTGTTGCAATAGATGCACAAAAAACCGATAGGCTTCTCATTCACGGTGATGTAGCAGGCACCACAACAGTTTATGTCAAAAGTGTTTCAGGGGATAAAGAGAGCGTAGAAAATGCTTCTACTCCTTCAAATATAGGTGGACTTTCACTTATTCAAGTTTCTGGAGAAGCAAAAGAAGACTCCTTTAAATTGAAAAATGGCTATACCACCATAGGAGGAACTCCTTATAAATATACGCTAACTGCCTATGGACCAGTATCAAGCTATGGCAAAGCCAATGCTAACCAAAACTTATTCGATGAAAAGGATAAAGATTTCTGGGATTTCCGTTTGCAGCCTGAATTTTTTGACACCGATTCAAAAGTAAGAGCAGTTGTACCACAAATGGCAAGCTATTTGGTTATGCCAAATGCCCTCTTTTATACTGGATTGGCCGATATGGCCAAGCAAAATGCACTTTTAGCCAATATGAGAACAACAGTCTTGGGAGAGCAGAAAAATCTAAAAAACAGTTTCTTCCTCTCTACCTATGGGGGTACAGGAACCTTATCCTCGAAACGCGGTCCCCTTAAATATGGTTATGGTGCTGATATTCGCTACGCTGCTATACAAGGTGGGGTTGCATTGACTACGTTAGAAGGGCACAGCACTACTACACATCTTGGTCTTTTAGGTACCTATGGGCAGCTGTCTTTCACTCCAAAAGAGATGCAGGATGCAAGTAAAAGCACCCTAGATAAATGGTCTCTCACTGCCTATGGTAGTGTACAACATGACAGTGGTTTCTATATCGATACGCTTTTATCCTATGGGATAATAAAGGGCGATATCACCAATGCTATCATTGGTAAAACCGCGAAATTGAACAATGTAAAAATGTTGAGTATTTCCACCACCGTTGGCAAACAATTTTCTACCGGAATGGAAGGTTTAACCTTCGAGCCCCAAATACAACTTGCTTATCAACATTTGATGTTTGATACCATTGAAGATGCTGATAATTTAAAAATTGATATGAACAATCCTTCTCAATGGTTGATCCGTGTTGGTGGACGTTTAACCAAAACCATTATGACCACTGAAAATGGTCCTGCCATTTCCTTCTATGGAAAAGCAAACTTGATCAAAACCTTTGGTGATAATGGTACCATCCAGATTGGCAGAGATTTTGACCTTGATCCCATAGGAACAGCAATTGAGGGCGGCGTTGGCATTAATGCGCAACTGTCTCACAATTTCTCGCTTCATGGTGATGTCAGCTATCAACAAAAGCTTCAAAAAACTGGTATAAGTGGTGCAAACTTTTCAGGCGGCATACGCTATCAGTTTTAAATCAAGGCTGTAAAAATAGCCTATTCATTCTATTCAATTTAATAAAAAAGGCAGCACGATATGCTGCCCTTTTTGTACATTAAAGTCATCCTTTTTCCTTTTAAAGCACCCTCCCCTCTTTATACTTAGTTCTTTACGAAAATCTCCAAGACAAGACACAACAAACGCAACAGAGCACTTCCATCCCCAGTGGATGAAGAGTACTTCCTACTTTGAAAAAAAGAGAAGTCTATTAGAAATAAATTAATACCACTGTGTTGAAAGATGAAAGCCCACTTTAGGCCCAAGTAAGTTAGCTTTTTTACTAGCTTCTTCTACATCCTTTTTTGTTCCCTCATAACCCCAATTTGCGTCATATAATAATTCCTACCATCACGTAAAAGATGTTATGGTACCACTATATCAGTATCTCACAATATTTCTCTGAATAATAATATTCAAAATTATAATTCTTTAAATAAAATCCATTATAAATACATTTTGTATTATACATAATTAATATCAATTATTTTTTAATTTTGACAAAAAACCAAAAATGTCTTACCAAATTAAAGACAATTACTGAAAGTAATAACAACTATCCATTTTCACTTCTTCTTATGAAGTTCGCGGGGAAATGAATATTTTGGGGCTCTCATAAGGAGAATACTAGTGTATAAAACATCCCTTTTATCATGTACGGCTGCAGCCGCTATTATCCTGTTCAACATCCAGTTCAGTGCACATGCTGAAACCCTCGTAGTTTCTGAGGGAAAACAACAAGAAGTATCCGATAAAACCTACGAAACTATTCACGCAAAAGACGGTGGCAAAATCATTGGAAAACATTTAACCATTGTTACGAATAAAGATATAAACCAAGGCACAAACCAAACCGTCTATGCTGTAACAGCAGAAGGTGCTGACAGTGCGATTGAGTTACTGGATGGCACAACCATTAAAGGCACTGGTTCTGGTATTTTCTTAGGCCTTGAAGCCAAAGACGGTGCTACACTTCAAATGACTAAGGGAACAATTACATATTCTGGAATGGAGGCCTCCTCATCTGGCATTTTATCTAGCACTGGAGCTTCCTTTTCTGACAGTAAGAGTAAAAAAAACAAGCTGGAAGACGTGGTAATATCGAGTGAAAACGATAACAGTTCACTATCCTTAGGAATAAGTGCTAAAAACAGCACAGTAACCTTGAACAATGTAACCGTTACTCAAGCACTAACAGGCATATTTGCAGAGGATCACTCAACAATAACAGTGTCTGGAGGATCATTTCGTGCAAAAAATACAGCAATATCTGCTCAAAATGGCAGCATCATTACTTTAAACAACAATGTTACAGTCGCATCATCTAATGGTAATGCACTCCATGCAGATGGTATAGAATCCAAGATCACAATGAAAGGAGGGACTGTCATAGGAGGAAATTTGAATGGACATGAAGACGCATTATTTACAGAAAATGGTGGACGTATTGAAATTACGGATGTTACTCTAACAACCGATAACTTCGGAAACGGTGCAAATGCCCATGGCTTTGGAAGCATAATTGAATTAAAAGGCAAAACAAGCATTGAAAAAGTTAGAGACGGACTGAGAGCAGAAAAAGGTGGTAAAATCACCAGCGAAGATTTAACAATAACTGCTTATGAAAACCAAGAATACGGCACTTCTGGTATAATAGCCATTGATCCCAATAGTGAAATTCAATTAAAGGGGCATACAACCTTTGAAAAAGTTTCGTACGGTCTTGGAGCCTATAATGGTGGTAAAATTACCAGCGGAGATTTAACAATAGTCGGTGGTAAAGCAATTAATGACAAGCCCAATGAAGCACGATCTGGTGTATGGACAGCGGGCTCTGGGAGTGAAATTCAGTTAACGGGCAAAACAACCATTCAAAATTTTGATGAAGGTCTTTATGCAGAGGATGGAAGTAAAATCATTAGCGGAGATTTAACAATAATCGGTGGTGAGTCCGAAGCAGAAACCGTTGGTGTAAGCACTTGGGAGGCTGATAGTATAGTTGAATTAAATGGCAAAACAACTATTCAAAATGTTGGTATTGGTCTCGCTACTGGTGAAGATAGCACAATTAAGATGATTAATGGCGCTATTGATGCTAATTCTAAAGGCCTAGATACCCAATCCGACACTCCTCAGAATGGGAAGAAAAATAAAATAGAAGCAAAAATGGCTGCGCTGGTTGTAATAAATGGCGGACATATTGATCTGACAGATGTTTCTGCCACAGCAGAAGTTGCCGGTTTACAATTCGCAACTTTCTCCGATGATAATCCAAATGGCTCGCATGATCCACAAAAATATCATAGTAATGAGATCAATCTGACCAATGCAGAGCTTCATGCTGAAAATGGCACAGGAATTTTCATTGGAGCTGTTGTTGAAAAAAGTATCGAAGATACTACAGTTCCATCAATCGGCACAGTCAATCTTAAAAAATCAGAGGTCCATGCCGATGTTTTACTAGGAAATGGTATTGCTTGGGACAAAACGTCATGGAAAGATAAAGATTTGTGGGATGATAAAGAGGTTAAAGCGATCTCCAACGGCACCTTCACATTAAGCGCAGATCAGTCTATTTTAGAGGGCAGAGCAAATATTGCTAAAGACAGAAATGTGCACTTTGATCTGAAAAACAATACAAAATGGACGTTGAAAATCAGCAAAAATGAAAAAGATGATGATGGCAATCTCCTTGATATCGCTCAAAGATCTCGTTCTGATATTTCCACGCTTAATCTCGATAACAGCTCCATTGTTTTTGAGAAACCAACCGAAGATCATTACCAAACATTGCATATAGGTTCTGGTAAACCAGACACGCAAGAAGTCTACAATGCAACGGGTGATACAAAGATTTACTTCAACACGGCTTGGAGTGATGGTGCTGCAATAAATGACCAAAAAACCGATAGGCTTTTGATCCATGGGGATGTCTCCGGCAACACATCAGTTTATGTCACGGGGCGCTTAGAAGAGAACAATATCGAAGCAAATACCTCTGCTGCTGCCAATGTCCGGGGTCTTTCACTCATTCAAGTTTCTGGAAAAGCAGAAGAAAACTCTTTCAAACTGGTAAATGGCTATACCACAAGAGGTGGCTTACCGGATATGTATACACTACGTGCCTATGGACCAGACTCAAGCCAAGGCAAAGCCGATATTGCACAAAACCTCTTTGATGAAAAGAATAAAAATTTCTGGGATTTCCGTTTACAACCCGAACTGCTTGACTCCAATTCTGGTTCAAATCCTGATCCTGAAACAAATATCCCTACCGTTGCCCCTGTACCACAAACAGCAAGCTATTTGGTCATGCCAAATGCTCTCTTCTATAGTGGATTAACGGATATGGCTAAACAAAATGCACTTTTAGCCAATATCAGAACATCTGTCTTAGGAAAAGAAGAAGAAAAACAAACCGGTTTCTTCCTCTATACTTACGGAAACACAGGAACCTTATCTTCTGAACGCGGACCTCTCAAATATGGTTATGGTGCTGATATCCGCTATGCTGCTCTACAAGCCGGTGTTACATTCGCGGCATTAGAAGGACAAAATACCACAACACATTTCGGTCTTGTAGGCACCTATGGGCGGCTGTCTTTCACTCCAAAGGATATGGATGATGTAAGTAAGAGCACATTGGATAAATGGTCACTAACAGCTTATAGCAGCGTGCAGCATAACAATGGTTTCTATATGGATACACTGTTATCCTATGGGATAATAAAGGGAGATATCGGCAATGCTATCATTGGCAAAACCGCAAAATTGAAAAACGCCAAAATGTTGAGTATCTCCACCACTGTTGGCAAAGAGTTTGCAGCTGGAATGGAAGATTTAACATTTGAGCCACAAGCACAAATTGCCTATCAACATTTGATGTTTAATACCATTGAAGATGCTGATAATTTTACCGTTGATATGAAAAATCCTTCTCAATGGTTGATCCGTGTTGGTGGACGTTTGACAAAAACTATTTCCACTGAAAACAACCGTCCGATGTCTTTCTATGGAAAAGTAAACTTGATCAAAACCTTTGGTGATAATGGTACCATTCATATTGGTAGAAACTTTGACCTTGATCCTATGGGACCTGCAATTGAAGGCGGCGTTGGCATTAGTGCACAACTGTCTCACAATTTCTCGCTTCATGGTGATGTAAGTTATCAACAAAAGCTTCAGAAAACTGGTATAAGTGGTGCAAGCTTTTCAGGAGGAATACGCTATCAGTTTTAAAACAAAACTGTCAAAACAGCGTATTTCTTTTCTATGCATTAACAAAAAAGGCAGCCACAATATGCTGCCTTTTCGCTTTATAAATCCTAATAACACTACACTATCCCTCCTTAAGAGAGCCCTTGCTTTTTCTACTGCCTGTAAAATCAACATCCACGCCCAACGCCGCAGCTGTTTAAAACAAAGCTTGAGTCGCATCAGTGCTGTATTAGCAGCTCCAGCTTTTGTATGACAGATACAAGATATTGATTTATAATGATAATCTAGCTCTGTTCATATTGAATTAGACGCCCGAATAACG
>NZ_JBHIRL010000027.1:0-10195 GCF_042197145.1 Bartonella sp. AA56HLJMS
ATCTTCGCTCCTTTTGAGTCATAATTAATGACATAATTAGTCAATTATTGATTTTTATTCTGTGAAAAATTGATTAGCTGATTGTCAGCAGAAAAAATCATGATCTTATGCTTTTTTACTTTTTACCTAAAGTTGGTGTTTTTAAACATTAAAAAGTGTAGAAAAAATTCAAGTAAGAAATGTTGATAACCTTGCTAAGACTTCGCCCATTACGCGCTACTATATCTAAAGTATGGCGGTTGGTCGCAGCGTATCACACCTGTTGTATGCAGCCCTGTTCCCACCAATGAAATAGCAAAATCTGCTGTTCTAGCAAAATTTTCTCCACTCGTAATGGGCAAAACAATGGGTGTTTTGTTAAACGATTAAACGCCTCCGGTGACACAATCAGTACAGGACGCGTTACTTTTTCTCATAGACAGAGGTTGGGTCAAGCGATACAAACCAAATTTTACCCCGCTTCATTACAAGAGCTCTCTGCCAACAAGCTTAGCATCAAACCACTCTACATCTTTATCCGCAAAATCGTCCGAAGGATTACATTGGGCTAACAATTCTTCAAGAGTGTAATTTTGCGATATCTTTGGTTTCTCAACCAATTGTCCATTATCAATAGCCAAACCCACTTGCATATTTTCAGTAAAATGAAGAACATCAAACAATGCAGGCGGTATAGAGAGCATAACGGATCCTCCAACTTTACGTAATTTTGTTGTGCATAAAATGCCCTCTATAATATTATATAAAAATATAACATAAAGCCCATGATTCAATAGCTTTTTATGCTTTTGTGTAAATGCTTATGAAGCGCATTTAGAGCAATACGCAATATACTCTGAATAAAGTCAATATTTTTTATCTCTCTGTTGATCTTCGTCTATAAGAGGTTCGTAATTGAGAATGCTTTTCGGAATATCACTACCGTAAACCCATGCTTTTACTTGCGCTTTGGTACTAAAATCCGCATTTTTAGGTGTTTTGTAATACTGATCACCATCAAACTTTTCACACTCTTTTGTACCGTCTTCGTATTCGTAGAGGTTGTAAAAATACTCCTCTGTCCCATCCCCCATGGGACATACCCACTGCCGTTGCAACAAACCTCTTTCGCATGGGTTGTTTACGGTTTTTTAAGAATAGATGTTTTAAAATGAACATGCTTTAATCCTAATTTTACAAATTTGTCTATTTGCCTCAAATTTGACCGTACAGAGCGTTTTATATGATAGGTTTTTTATCATAAAATCTTTAAATCACTCTGTACGGTGCCATTTTGTCGATTTAAATGCACATCCAATCAAAAAACGATTAGAAATTTTCACTAGTTTGCTAACCTGCAATGTTTTTCACTTGCTTTTCAACCAACGTGAGTGGTCTTGAATTCTCTCTCATTGCCTTTTCTTTCAGCCTTTTTTCACGGGTGTTCAAAACAGCCTAGTGTACAAGATTGGTTTTTGTCAAAAGACTATTTTCCAAATCACGACATAATTTTACTAACTCACGAGTGCTTGGAAAAACGTATCCGATAAACCTTCTACCTCATCGCATAAAATCCGTTTAACCGTTTTTATGAGTGACTACGCAGAAACACTTTCCAAAACCATTCCATAGGTAAGCGCCATATCTTCATGATCTGTCTGTTGCGAAATTTTTAAACCACACCGAAAGCATCCGAATTGCCTTGGCTATGTCCTCTTTACTCACTTTTATTGCAAACAGCTCTTGCAATTGATCATAAGCATCTAAGGCAATCGCTTCCTGCTGTTGTGTCAATGCTTGCCACTTTTCAAAACTAAAGGAAACTCCAGAGCTATCATCTCGTGAATGTGTTTCAAAGTAACCTCGAGGCCTGATATCAAGGATGCTGTCTGAGATGCGTTCACCAACGTTTTTTTGCCTTTGAGAGTGATTTCCATAGTTTTTTCCGTTCTCTAAATCCTCGATAGCTTTTTGCACCCAGTTGCGCCACGTTGCTTTCCAATCCGTTTTGCGTGCATCTTTGCCTGTTCTAGCTTTCCAATAATCTCGAAATTTTGCCATTTCGGCTTTGACACGCTCTGGAGGCAATCCCTCTTCGATTGCGAAATCATAAACAGGTTCGAAATCATCAGGGGTACGACAGCCACTGTCATTTCTAACCCGTTTAGCTTTTTTCGTAATGTTCTCTTGCTCGTGAATGAAAGGTTGGTTTTCTACACCCGTTTCGATTTGCTCTGATGTGGTCTCAACAGCAGCAACCTATGTTGGTTCGTCAACCTGTTCGTTTGTTTCTAAATTTTCAGAAGCAGTTTTTTTGCTAAAATGATAGTTTTAGTTTATATATATTCTTATTCTGGTTCTTTATAGCTTGATTTTGCTTAGCGTTTGCTTCAGCAAAATCATTAAAATGTTTTTTATAGCGTTTTTTATTGTACACCTTTTTTCCAGCCTCACTATGAATTTGCGATATGTGCACTTTTTTATCAGTAAAATCTTTTAGCTCTTCTTCAATGCGCGTATTCGACAAACCATTATCTTTCTCAAGAAGTTTATCATTCTTCATGAGATATTCGACAATAGTTGCAAACTTTTTTGCGAGCAATTGCAAGCGCGGGCAAGCATTTCAAAATCTGTTTTAATTGGTGCTTTTTTGTCATACATGCGAATGAAAAGCGTTATATAAATGCCTCTTTGTTCTCATGTCATTCCATCTATCTCACTGTTCCAGTCATTCAAAAGGAATCTTATCCATGGCATTGCATTAGACATGCGCATTCCCTTCTTTAACTAAATATAAAATTGCTAAAGCATTTGCTTCGTTGTCATCTTTTGGATTGTATTCTTTTGCACACACCGTCTTAATCATCTCTTCTTGTGAGACATTGACTTTATCTGTTGTGATCTTCATTTTTGTAAGCCATTGCTGAAAACGCAAATAGCGCATACTATCGCCTTTAAAACGAAAAAATTCAAAATTGACAAGTGCCACTTGTTATACTGCTGTCTACACGAGAAATCGCCCAGCCTGTCTTAGATCTAGATCAAGGCAGAGAACGGTTTGTGTATTGATGATCATCTTCCTCCATGAAGGCTGTTGCGTATTTATATATGCGCTATGACAGAGCGTGTTGTGATTGCCTGTCTTGAAAAAATGGTCGTGAGAAAGTACTTGAAACTACTTTTGGGCCAATTTTTTACTGCCATTCGAGGAAAAATAATCTTAGAAGCAGTTGATTTTCGAATTAACTCTTCTTGTTTTTGAATCACATCTTTTTGTGCACGTATTATTTCAGCTTCTTTATCTATTATTTTGTCTTTTGCATTTATCTCTTTTCTGAGCTTTTGCGTCGTTTTAAAAGAGTCATGAAGGGTATAAGCCAATCCCAAATTAGCAATATTGATTGCCTCTCCATCCTATAAAGACGAGGAGGAGGTCAAAGTGCTAAAAAGGTACCTCAAAAAGTAGCAATGATTCGTATTTTAGTACCACCGCGGTGCCGTCTTATAGCGTTATAATAAAGTTACGAAAGGTGGTTTAGAAGGTGCTTTAATTTTTTTTGATTTTTAATAAATCATTGGAAAATAAGAGAGATTAAGATAATCTGGTGCGGACGGCGGGACTTGAACCCGCAAGGTCTTCGACCGGCAGATTTTAAGTCTGCTATGTTTACCGTTTTCATCACGTCCGCGATGTGATTTCTCTCATAAGCTATATCTTTTATTGAATCAAGAATTAATGACAAAAGAAACATTTTTCATTTTTTAGTGAAATTTTGACTGACAATAGTTTCCTTTATCGATAGAAAAAGCTTTTATAATGTAAATAAAGTATGAAATGATTAGTGTTATGAGTCAATTTATTCAAGACGTCACAAAAGCTATGGTGGGATTGCATCACGTGTTTGCTGAAACACCACTTCAAAGAAATGATTTTCTTAGTCAAAAGTATGATGCAGAAATTTATTTAAAGCGTGAAGATTTAACACCGGTGCGGTCTTATAAGATTCGTGGTGCTTTCAATTTTGTTTCAGAAATGCTTAGCTGTATATCACCAGATTCTGCATTTGTTTGTGCTTCAGCGGGGAATCACGCGCAAGGGGTTTCTTTTGTTTGTCGTTATTTTAAACGTAAAGGCGTGATTTTCATGCCTATGACAACGCCACAACAAAAAATTGAAAAAACACGTATTTTTGGTAAAGAATTCATTGATATTCGTTTGGTTGGTGAAACATTTGATCAATGTTATGAAGCTGCGCAATCCTTTGTCGTAGAGAGCGGTGGTGTAATGGCTCCACCTTTCGATGATATTCGCATTATTACAGGGCAGGCAACAGTGCTTTGTGAAGCAGCTTTACAATGGAAAAAACTCAATGGAGAAAGTGAGCCAGATTTGATGATTGTGCCGGTAGGGGGTGGTGGTTTGGCAAGTGGAGTGAGCAAGTTTTTACATGAATATGGTTGGAAAACAAAGCTTCGTTTTGTTGAGCCGCAAAGAGCTGCAAGTTTGCTTGCTTGTTTGGAGAGTGGAAAACGCGTCAAGCTTGAAAGCATTGACACTTTTGTAGATGGTGCTGCTGTGGCTGAAATTGGTGCTCTAAACTATACAATTCTAAAGCAATTTCCCCCTGATTCTGTCATTACGGTTCCTGAAAACCGCGTTTGTTCTACGATGGTTGAAATGCTTAATGTTGAAGGTGTGGTTCTTGAACCGGCTGGTGCTTTATCGATTGATGCGCTTAACAGTATTCCTCCTCAAGAGTTAAAGGGGAAAAAAATTCTTCTCGTTATTTCAGGAGGTAATTTTGATTTTGAGCGTTTGCCAGAAATTAAAGAGCGTTCTTTACGTTTCGAAGGGTTGAGAAAATATTTTATTTTTAGTTTTCCGCAACATCCTGGTGCATTGCGTCATTTTCTTTCCACATTATCACCAGATGATGATATCGTACGTTTTGAATATCTTAAAAAGTCAGCGAGAAACTTTGGTTCTGTATTGGTTGCGATTGAAACAAAAAAATACGGTAATTTTTGTCTTTTAGAGGAAAAATTTCAAGCGTTAGGTTGGCGTTATCGTGATATTACTGATGATCAAACGTTATTTGATTTTGTTATTTGAGAAACTGAAATTTTACTAAAACAAGAAGTATAATGATGAAACCTATTTTTTATTCGGTGCTGAGTCTATTTTTCTTTTTGATTGTTAATCAACAGAGTTTAGCATCTCAGCCAACAATAGTACAAAAAGATGAACTTTCAAGAGTCGTTGTTGATGTCAATAATGCTATAAAAAATGGGGATTTTATGCCCATTTCTCGTTATATGCCTGAGCGGCTTTATAAAGAGATGGCACATCGATTGAATACAACAGAGAGTGCTTTACGTAGTGATTTTCTTCAACAGTTGCATAAGAAATTTGAGGGGGTGCCTTCTGGTGCTTATTATTTAGATAAAGAAAATATAGAGTATTTACAAACTGATAACGGTACTTTGTATGCTTTAATTCCAACAGTTCTTGAGATGAAAGATCGCATCATTCAATATAAAACTTTGGCGATTTTTGATAAAACACAATGGTATTTAATTTATGGCGGTCAAAAAACTTTACAAAATCCAGTTTTTCTCGAGATTTATCCTGATTTTATCAAGGTACATTTACCGATGGACACAATCATCAAAAAGTAAACGATCTAAATATTGTTTTTATTCATGATAAATGTATTTCGTAAAGTTCTTGCTTTTTTATCATAATCCAAAGATAATAGAGATGAAGGCATTTAGGCTGGTTTGTTGGCTTTTTGTAAAGTGAAGTTTATACGCCTTTATCTTGATTTCAAGGTGTTCATGAGTTGCGCAAGCCGCTTTTTAGGCGTTGCTTCATTTAAAATGTCAGGGATTTCTCTTGCGCGGATTCTTGAGTGGAGAGTTCAGATGGTTACTTCTTTTGAGTTCTTCAGCTAAGGAAAGATTTTATTTTGCCTATAAAAGAAGAAAATGTTTTTACAAAGTTAGGTTTGCCTACTCTTTTGATTAAAAATTTACTCATTGCTGGGATGAGTAAACCTAAACCTATACAAGAACAAGCTATTCCAGTTATGTTGAAAGGACACGATATTTTAGGTGTTGCTCAGACAGGTTCTGGAAAAACCTTGGCATTTAGTTTGCCTATTTTAAGTCAGATTTTGGCTTTAGGTGATAAACGCTGCCCTAAAACTGCACGCGCTTTGATTTTAGCTCCAACGCGTGAACTTGCTGTTCAGATTGATGAAACGATTTGCACTGCGGCGAAAGGAGCACATCTTTCAACATGTCTTATTTTTGGGGGCGTATCACGTTTAAAACAAATTAAACGTATGGAAGCAGGTGTGGATGTTTTGATAGCGACTCCAGGGCGTTTGAGAGATCTTGTTCGTGAAAAGTGTGTTGATCTTTCCCAATCTCGTTTTTTGATTTTGGATGAAGCAGATCGTATGTTGGATATGGGTTTTATTCATGATGTTAAGCAAATTGCAAAGCTTTTGCATCAAGAGCGTCAGACAGCACTCTTTTCTGCAACAATGCCGAGGGAAATTGCTGTGCTTGCAAAATGTTTACTCAATGATCCGGTTAAAATTGAAGTTGTTCCTCAAGGTACTACGGCTGTAGAGATTTGCCAAAAATTATATTGTGTTCCTACGAATGAAAAAAAGAATGTTTTAAGTAAACTTTTGACAAATCCAGCTTTTGATTCGGTTATTGTTTTTACTCGAACTAAACATGGGGCAGATGCTGTCACACGTAGTTTAGAAAAGGTAGGATATTTAGTCGCAACAATTCATGGAAATAAATCACAAGGTGCTCGCCAGTCTGCTTTAAAAGCTTTTCGTGAAAGATCTGTGCAGATCCTAGTGGCAACAGATATTGCTGCACGCGGTATTGATATACCAGGGATAAGCCACGTTATTAATTACGACTTACCAGATGAAGCTGAAAGTTATGTACATCGTATTGGTCGTACAGGACGTAATGGCGCATCTGGTGTAGCACTTACGCTTTTTGATGAGAAGGTAGAAAGGTCCCGCCTGTGTGCTATAGAGCGCTTGATTCGTATGAAATTGGTGGCTGAGGCTGTTCCAGAACAATTTGCAGCGTTTCCAGAAAAGCCAATTGTACGAGAAAGTAAAGAAAAAGAAAACGATAAGGAACGCCGTTTTAAAAAATCTAAACGTCAAAAACAGTTTTTAGGTCGAAAAGATGATACCGCACAGTTGCAGCGGAAGAATTCTTCACCTCAAAATGAGAGGCATAAAAAAGCAAAAACAGTAGTAAAGCGTGCAAAGCCTCTTCGTTTTCGAAAATCAGTTAAGAGGGCTGCTTAGATAAAGTCTTGAAAAAAGATCATGTACTGGAGATTTTTTACTTTTGTTGATTTATTCTCAATTGAAAAGAGCTATAAAATACTCTTGTCAAAGTAAGAAGATCCTTTAGAGGTTTTCATTTTTTAGAAATGAAAACTTCTAACTTTTTCGATTTATTAAAAATCTTTATTGTAGAGGCAATTATTTATTTGCTTTATTCCTATTTTTTTAAATGGGAATAAAAGTAGATTTTATTTATATAAAACTATTTTTATAAAGGATGTGTTTTATTTTTAATGATAACTTTTAATTTTAAAAATTGATGTCTAATAATAACTCATTGTTTTATATATTGAATAATTCATTATATCGTATTTTTTTCATTTTGAAGTTATTTATGCGGATCAATCAAAAGTATTCGCTTGCACGTTATGTGTGGAGTTGTCATATAGATAATCATTTGAAAAATAAATAAAATAATTTTTATTAAACTCTTTCCAAGGCAATGGGGGATTGCTGAGATTGAGAGTTGGAAAATAGTACGATGGTATGGCTTTTATTATAAATAAAGATGAGGCTGATCAATCGATTTCATTTTATACCATTTACGGGTGTCATTGTGAAAGAGTCTTGGCGGATTTAAGAGATATCTCTTTAAAAAAGCATGTGACTGCATAATACAATAGCGAGAATGTCATGATTTCTGAAGGCTTTCTCAGGATTCTTAACAATTTAGCTCGTTATCTTGGTTTTTACTGTAAAACTATTATTTGTGGGATATAAAGTATTTGGGGGATATAAAGCCTATAAGATTTTATGTATTAAATGTTTTATGACAGTGTGGTGAACAAGGCAAGGTTGTTTGTAAAGCGTTGAAGTGGTTAGCAGGAGAAATAACCTGTTAGATAAGACGTCGGAGTGTTTACAGACTTGTTTTATGTTTTTTTGCTTTTAGGATGGGGAGGAGGTTATGTGGGGTGTATGGAGATAATATATGACCTTGATTTTTGTTTCTTTCATTTTTCAAAATAATTGCTTCATGAGCAGGTTTTTAAGTTTAATTTCTTTATTGAGTACAAATCATTCTTTCTTTGGAAAAAAATATATGAGACCGATTCATTGCTGATTGTAGTTTGACACTAGGTTTTATACTAAGTGGGAAGAGGTGGGATTAGGTAGGAATACGTGTTAATTTGTTGTTTTTATGTATAAAATTTAGCATTAAATGCGCGTTTTGTCAAAATAGATTTTGACACCTAAAATTGTAAAAAAGAGCTAAAAAGAGCGAAAATCAGAAAAAAGTGCGTTTTTATGGTAAAAATGAGAGAAGGCTTTGAAAGGTCTGTGAAACCCCTGTGAAAAATTTTGAAAAGTCTGTGAAAGCCCAGAAAACCGCCTTTGAAGACCCTGTGAAAAAAATCACTCCAAAAGTTCAATTGACGTCAAAATCAGCCAAAAATAACCAAAAAAGCAAAAAAGATTTCCATATATACGTGGAAATCTCTAAAAATTGAGTAAAAAGCATTTTTTATCAATAATTTATATAAATTTTTTAATGTAAAAAGATTTCCACTTTCATTTTTCATTTTAGAGAGGCATTAAGGCGTATCTTATTTAGTTTCTGAATGCGCATTTTCAGCTTCTATTTGACGCTTTAAATGCAGTTTTAGAAGAGGTAAAATAAGCTCTACTTCTTCCGTGTCGTTGATATCTTGAACAAGCTCTTGCAGTTTTCCATAAAGTTCCGCCGCGAGTTCCGCTATATCTTCAGGAGGGATCTTTATATTTGCATCGCGATAGGTTGTATAAGCTATGCGACCAAGCTTTTTCATGAGACCAGCAGGTATGGTTGGTGCTTTAAAACCTGCTGCTTTCGCCTTTGCCATGTCACTAAACATTTCGCCTTCACCTGTAGCTAGCCATTCCACAGATATACCGCAAACATTTTTGTAAATTACCAACATTGATACAGGTGGTTCTCGCAAGCCAGTTTCATAATTACACATAGTACTTTCAGGTGCTGCAAGATGTTCAGCAAATTGCTTGCGCTCCGTGAAACCAAGGGCGCGTCGCACTTCACATAGCCGCTTTGCTAGTTCTGTTTTAGGTTCTTTTTTAGGGCGTGCCAAAAATGCTCCTTATTCATATTTAGGTTTGTTTTAAGTTACGGGATTTTAAAACGTAAAGAGATTCCCCCATTCATTTTAGAGTAGCATTAAGCCGTATTTTGTGCAGCTTTGGAGTGTTCTTTTTCAGCCTCTATTTGACGCTTTAAATGAATTTTAAGAAGAGGGAAAGTCGCTTCTACTTCTTCCGTGTCGTTGATGTCTTGAACAAGCTCTTGCAACTTTATACAAAGCTCTGCCGCTAATTCCGCTATATCTTCAGGGGGGAGTTTTATATTTGCATCGCGATAAGTTGTATAAGCTATGCGACCAAGTTTTTTCATGAGTCCAGCAGGGATAGTTTGTGGTTTAAAACCAGCTGCTTTCGCTTTTGCCATGTCTGTAAACATTTCACCTTCACCCGTAACGAGCCAATGGGGGTTAATGTTATAGACTCTATGATAGGCGTTAATTGCTGAGGATGTTGGCTCGTGTACTCCGATTTCATAATTGGCAAGAGTAGTGCGTTGTAAATTAAGGCGTTGCGCAAAAATGCCCCGTTCTTCGTTTCCGAGCATTCGTCGTACTTCACGTAGGCGTTTTGCAAGTTCTGTTTTAGGTTCTTTTTCAGGGCGTGCCAAAAAAAATCACTCCAAATGACAAAAAACTGTTTACAAAGACAGATATTTGGCATATACCTATTATTACCGCCCGATATAGAGGGCAGATATTTTACAATTAACCCCACAAAAAACGGATGTGGGAGCATCCGTTTGAAGC
>NZ_JBHIRL010000028.1:0-9330 GCF_042197145.1 Bartonella sp. AA56HLJMS
TAAACATGAGCATTGCCATAGACAAAAGCATGGTCATAAACTTTAGCATATTGAGAGATAAAAGCTTTTCCATAGACCTCAGCATTGCCATAAACTTGACCACAGACTTGAGAAAAATGCCGTATTTTTGCATTTTCATACACTCTTGCATGACCATAGACACAAGCCTCATCATACACCCAGCAATTACCATCATGGGATAGGTTAACTTCCTTTTCAATAAAGCCGCCTAAAGACCCCGCCTGTACATCATCAAAATCTTTTAAAGCTTTAATGCGATAAAGGTTTATAATATTTCGAGTAAGAGCATGTTTGATTTTTTTGATTTCACTGGTTAATTCGTATTTTTTGCACATAGAGATACCCTCACAATTTAATGTGATAAACATTTGATAAAATTTGGAATGGGAAAATTTGAAAGAGGGGCGCCCCCGCCGCGCCCGTGCTTTCATTTACACTGCTTTATTGATTAGACCCAGACAATCTCTAATTCACCATAAGGAGAGAGACGTTCAGTATAGGTTTTTATTTTAGTAGACCCGCCGACATTTTCACGAATAACAGCAATTCCATGAATATTGGCATTTTCATAAACATGCACGTTATTTGCTATACGAGCATTTTCATAAACCCTAGCATTGTCATAAACATAGGCATTATCATAAATAATAGCCTTGCCATACACATGTGCATTACCATAAACATGGGAATTATCAGAAATAACAGCATTGCCATAAACATGGGCATTATCATAAACATAGCCAGCAATGATAGCATTGTCATAAACCCGCGCATGACCATAGATATGACCACAAATGATAGCATTGCCAAAAACCCTTGCATTTTCATAAACGTGACCATTTTTAAACACAAGAGCCTCATCATACACCCAGCAATTTCCCTCATGAGAGAGGTTATCTTCCTTTTCAATAAAGCCACCCATGGCACCAGCTTTAACATCAGAAAAGTCTTTTAATGCTTGGATACGATAAAGAATTTGATTACTAATTACACGTGTCTCATTTGTGAGTGCAAACTTCTTTTGCATGGCACAATTCCTGTATAAAGAGATTTAAATTTTAGAATGAGATGTTTTAAAGAGGGACGCCCCCGCCGCGCCTGCGCGTTATTTACGCAGCATCATTTTCATATTCGCTGTCATTATAATCGTCATAATACCACTCACAATCAGCATAATATTCATGACGGTAATAATCATCTTCACTCCCAAATTCTGGATATGCCTCATCCCAAATATGATCATCAGCAGTTAAAGAGGCGGCGCTATGAACATAAGAATCGCCAGAGATAAGAGCCCCACAAACCACGGCATCATCAAAAACACGCGAGCCATCACAAATATGAGCAGCGCCGCTTATTTTTGCATTGCCACCGATATGAGCATCATCACAAATCACGGCATTATCGGAAATATGAGCATGATCAGTGACACGGGCGTTATCATAAATTTGTGCATTGCCTTCAATTACAACGGCATTGCGAACATGAGCATTTCCATAAAGCTTTGCATTGTCCTTTAATAACATGCCTTCAAAAATAGCATTCCCATAAATTTTTGCATTCCCACAAACGTCTACAAAAAAGCTTTTTACTTTAGCATTCCCTGAAACCCTTGCATTTTGAAAGACGCGCGCTTTGTCATAAACCCAGCAATTGCCTTTGTGAGATAAGTTACTTTCGTTTTCAATATACCCCCCAAGATCGCCAGCTTTGACATCCCCAAAATCTCTTAAAGCACGTATACGGTATAATATGAGACCAGTCACAAAATCCATTTCGCCAGTAAACTCATATTTTTTAGATGTTTTTTTCTTATTAACGGGGGTGTTTTTTGAGATATTTGTCATATTTAAACCTGTATGTTTTTAAAAGTTTTGAATTGACAGCCTATAAAGGGCGCCGGGCGTTCAAAACACGGCATACAGTCCGTTGCTATGCTTTTCCCATAAGGGTATTGTATGGCATAAGCACACCCGACATAAATACATACACTTATAATATAAAGCGTTGTAATAATCGAATTTTGTAGAGGAAGTAAACAATTTTGGTTGTTTATCCACTGTATGTTTAGTGTTTTGAATCACTTAAGTATTTACATAACAAAATACGTATTTATTGTCAAACAATATTTTATCTTTTTTGATATTTTTTGTATTTTTTTAAATATGTTGTGTATTGATAATATCTTATGCCTATTAGTTGCTTCTTTTATATTTATATGCTTTTAAAGCTATATTATTGGATTTCTTAAAAGATTGCGTTATTTTCTGAATCTATAAATTTATAATATTTAGAAACGCTCTCATAATGCGTATTTTAAACTTTATAACCTATCAATTTTGTTGCTAAATGAATTTTAAGATTTCTGTTAATTTCTTTTAATAGCACATTTTAGACTTAACAGCCTTTATAGGGACTGTCTTTATAAACAAATGCTTTCATTTGCATATGAGTATTCAAGTTTACTGTTTTTACGCATTCTTTATAGCTGTTATGTTCTTTATAGTCATGGCATCATTTTTCATTTTCATAAGAGAAACGATAAATAGGATAATTGCGATTTATTGTCTGTTATGAAAACATCTCAGTAGAAACTGATCATTATAGAGATGAGCAAAATCCCTTTTAATAAACTTTTGTCATTTTTGTCAGTTCTTCTTAGAACCTATATCATTTTTTTTAATGAGAAAAATTAAAAACATTATATTTCAATATGTTAGTATTTTAATGATACAACCCTTATTAAGATGCACCCCATAAATACAACTGTAAATATATATTTTGTCAGTTATGTGTCAGTAAATTGAACTGACAAAAGTGATCATTTTAGTGAGTCATTAAAACGTGTCTTATGAAAAGCGTATGACCCTTTAAAGCCTTTCAAAAGATAGCTTGTAACTCATATGAAATGCTATCAAAATCATTATGGTTATGAGTTTTGAAGGGGTTTTGAGTTTTGAGGGTTGCTGCTATTATGTAAAAAAAACGATAAAAAGCAAAAACGTTATTTTTCAATAGGTTAAGATTTTACAGATCTTAAAAAAACAACCCATATTGATAACACAACCTATAAATTCAACTAATAATATACGTTTTGAGGGGGTTTTGACGATTTTTACACCTTCAAAACCTATAAGCAAAATGAATATATATATATAACTCTCCTTAAACAAAGCTTTTGAAAACAATAAAGCACTCATTTTAGATTACGATATAACCTCTTAAAGGCAATCCAAATAAGAGTATCTAAAAGTGCAAGTTTCTTCTTTTTAGAATAACGCATGATAAATTATCCTTTTAAAGATTGTATGCAAGCAATGTATAAAGGGGTATAGACTACAGTTATAAGCTCTATACCCCTTACGAGTTTATCATACCCATTTGTAAGCATGCTTTATAAGTTATTCAGTTTCTCTTAATACCAAATTTGGTAAGTTCTTAACGATTTTCATTGTTTCTAAACTTACGGTAATAACCCTTTGAAACAACTCCAAAGGATAAGCAGGGTTTCCAACGGTTTCAACAGCATAGCGATTGGCATCATTAACAATGCCGCTCTTTTTATCAGTCTTTACACATTGCCGTTCCATAACCCATTCAAGAGCGGGTTTACCATTGACGATATATTCATAAGCTTCAAGAGGGATATCTGTCATT
This sequence comes from Bartonella sp. AA56HLJMS, assembly GCF_042197145.1. NCBI lineage: Bacteria > Pseudomonadati > Pseudomonadota > Alphaproteobacteria > Hyphomicrobiales > Bartonellaceae > Bartonella > Bartonella sp. AA56HLJMS. Next base: position 3,679 of record NZ_JBHIRL010000028.1, read on the forward strand.
GTGACATTGCTGTTGTAAAAAACTGTCGATTTATCTTTTACTTTACTATTCCCAAAAAAATTCATTTCTGTAACATAATAGAATTTTTCAGGATTAGGGATATCAGTGAGTTTTGGATCACCTTTTTTAAAGGTTACAGGATAAGGTTCTACAGTTTCATAGTTCATATGCAAATGCCCCAGTTCACGCCCTGCAGTTACAAATTTCCAAAAATCTTCAGTGCTCTTTACACAAGGGATACGAGGCAATTCTTTAGAGAGGTTATCAGCATAACGGGTGCGGTAATCTTCTGAATGCAAAATCCCGTAAACATAATAAAATAGATCACCTTTAGTGATAGTTTCATTAGGATAAGCGGCTTTAAAATGTGCTAATCCTTCATCCGTAATGGCATCACGGCGTTGTAAACCAGCTGTTTTGTTTTCCTCTATAGAGTTTGTAAATAAATGGGATTGCTTTTCACTTTTCTCTTTTAAGGATACAATATCTTCATAAAGATATTGCGGAAAGCATTGACCGTTTTCTATCACCTGATAATCAGACACAGCTTTAATCATAAGAACAGAAAAGGTTTTTTTTGCTCCTATGCCTGTAAGTTGTATCATTTTATTTTCAACTGATTTTCCTATAGGAAATATACATGGCATTATGGAAACTCTATCGTTGAAAGCACGATTATAATAGAGCCATTGTTTTGTAAAAGGGCGATAAATACTTTGAATAAAGCACGTCTCCTCGAACTCAAATAATTTTTCTCTTATAAATTCTCGTTTAAGAGTACTACTCCAACTGATCTTTGTAGCATCAGCGTTAACGAAATTGTCTATAGCCTTTTCACGTATTTTGCGATCAACATGTCCATAAGCTTCGTTAAAGCGCTCCACTTCGCTATTATAGAAGTTAATCATGTTGTACATGTTTTTTGATAAAGCATTACGACTTGAGTTGTATGCCCACGCATCACGACTGGTTAGAACGCCACAGGAATAAGTTTCAAAAAGCTTTGTATCATGACCTTTCTTAACACCTAAAGCTAGAAATGTCTTGAAACTGTCATCACGTTGATTTATCCAATCATTATGCCTATCCGGTGTAATTATTTGCCAACCTTGTTTACTCCGTGTAATACCATTAATGCTACCAAATTTTTTAATTGTCTTAAGCTTTTCTTCTCTATTGAGATAATCTCCAATATCACGGAAATATATTTTCCCATGTTGTTGTGCATTTGGATTTTTAACCAAAATAGAAATCGCTATAGGGGCACGAGAACCTTCACCAAAAATTTTTCCACCTTCTTTGCGAGAAAGTTCTCCAGAGGTTCGTTGATTACCACGTAAATGGAAAATATAAAGGCTGCTAAATTCTTCAACGAGGCATTTGCGTAAGCCATCCATAGATTTTGTATCTATAAAACTTGCATTTGTAACAAAACCAATCACACCACGGTCTTTTATACGGTCACTTGCCCAGCGAATGGCGCGGATGTAACTATCATAAAGCGCCTGCATAAGACTTGCTTTTGAATGAGCGGCATAAGTGTCACCAATACGTTTATTTAATATGGGATAGGGAGTGTTCTTTGCATTGTCGTTTTCGCTTTTTTGTCCTATCGAATAAGGAGGGTTACCAAAAATAACTTCGATATCCAGTTTCTTTTGATGCTCTAAATATTCACTGTTTTCTTTGAATAATTTTTGCAGCAGATTCTTTTCTTCAAGCATCCGAAACGTATCAGTCAAACCAATATGCTTGAAAGGGATATATTCTCCTTTCATGATACTATGATAGGTCGATTCAATGTTAATCGCTGCTATGTAATAGGCAAGTAAGACAATCTCATTGGCATGGATATCATAACGGTATTTATATTCCATATCCTCTGGTTTGATGAGATCTGATTGTAAAAGCCGTGTAATAAAGGTACCCGTTCCCGTGAAAGGGTCAAGAATAGAGACACCCCGTGAACCAAGGCTTTTTCCAAATTCATTGCGTAAAACATCATCAACAGAATGAATGATAAAATCCACAACCTCAATGGGCGTATAGACAATTCCTAATTTTTCTACCGTACGCGGAAAAGCATGACGGAAAAATTCATTATAAAGCTTTACAATTAAGTTTTGTTGTGCTTCAAGACTTGTAGTTCCTCGTGTGTAAAATTGTACATTCCTAGAGATAGTTCTGAAATCTTGAGATTCTTCTTTAAGAGTAACTTTATCAAGGATATTAAGTACACGTTGTAAAGCACAAGAGACGGGATTTTCTTGAACAAACTGATGCCCCTCAAACAAAGCATCAAAGACTGGACGCGTCACAAGATGTTGTGCAAGCATTTCAATCGCATTTTCTTCGGAGAGGGTCGTGTTTAAATTGTTACGTAATTCGGTCATAAAACCATTAAACACCCGCCGCGTTTCCGTTTCTGATTTTGTTAAAACTTCGGTTAAGCGTGTGATATGATTTTGAGCAAGATCAGCAACATTGGTTGCCCATCTTTTCCAATAGCTAGGGTCGTAATTTCTCTTAACAATAGCTGCTCTAATGACATCCGGATATTGAGAAAAAAGGGATAATTCTTCTTCTGGTTTATATCCGTGAAAGGATTCATAAGTTGGTGATCCAATGTTCAGTCCTGAATATTCTGATTTTGAGCGTATAGGTAAGTCATCAATAACCACAGTTGTATCTTCTGAGGTAGCCTTTTGAGAAGGAACAATAATATCAAGGGCATAGCTTACGTCCTGTTTTATGGACATATGGTGGATTATTTTATTAAAACTCTCATCATGGGCACGCAAAGCATTGACGACTTGCCAGATGACATCATATTTTGGATTATTTTCCAAGGCTTGTACTGGTGGAATGCCAGCCGGTACTCCAACGGGTAGAATGATATAGCCTCTTTTCTTACCCTCTGCTCGACGCATGACACGGCCTATTGCTTGAATAATCTCAATTTGACTTTTTCGCGGGTGTAAGAATAGAACAGCATCAAGAGCAGGAACATCAACACCCTCAGAAAGACAGCGTACATTGGTTAGCACACGACACGTATTTTCCCCCGCATCTTCCTTTAACCAGTCAAGTTGTTTTGTACGCTCTTTAGCACTAAAGGTTCCATCAATATGGGCAAGAGTACAGTTAAGAGGGGGAGTATCTTTATAGTTTTTATGAAGGGCGTGCAAAGATTCTTGAACTTTTTCTTTTTTGAATTCCTTGCATATGCGTTTAGAAGTATCAATATCTTTGCAAAATGCTAAAGCTCTACGCATGGGATTGGGGTCATCTTCAAGATCAAGTTTCAGATCCATTTTGGTAAGGGCTCTATAACAGCCATTAATCTTGGTCCTATCGTCAAGAATAAGTTCATAATTCTTATCGGTAATAAGATGTTGAATGGATTGGCTTACTTCTTTTTCATTGACAACTAATATGATAACTTTACAAGGTGATAACAGTTTATGTTCTAGAGCTTCCGCAAATGTATAATGATGCAGTTCTTTGCCATAAATTTTTTCGTCATCCATAGAGGCAAGAACAGTATCAGATAGGTCAGCTTTCCTTTTTATCTTATCTGTAAAGATTTTGGGGGTTGCTGTCATATATAGACGTTTTTTACCCCGAATGATTCTGTTATCATGAACCTTGATAAATTCAGATTCACGCTTGTCTGTTCCTAACACAGCCCCAGTTGTTCTATGTGCTTCATCGCAAATGATTAGATCAAATTCGGGTAAACCATGCTCTTTTTGCGCATCTGAAATCACTTGGATAGAATGGTAAGTTGAAAACACCACCGTCATTGCATCTGCTAGGTTTTCGCAAGCTTCTTTGGCAAGGGTTTGGGCATCCGTGGTAGCAGGGAGAACAAGATCTGATGTTTCCATGCCAACAATATCATCTTGGTTCTTACGACGCTTGCCTACTTTTGTATCCGAACACACAGCAAAAGAACGCAAAGGGACTTGTGCATCGGCTGTCCATTCACGGATTGTTTGTGAGACTAAAGCCAGAGAAGGGACCAGAAACAAAACACGCTTGCCTTTCCCAGCAAGGGTTTCTGCTATCTTCAAACTGGTGAAAGTCTTCCCCGTACCACATGCCATGATCAGCTTGCCACGGTCTGCTTCTTTTAAACCTTCACAGACTTTCTTGATGGCTTCTTCTTGATGGGGACGAGGCTCTTTTATTGATTTAAGAACAATTTCTTTTTTAGTTGCAAATATTTGCCAATCTATACGACTGTTTTCCATATGACGAAGGTCAATGCGATAAACGGGTATCGCTTGTCCTTTGATCATGGCATTCACATTGTCACTTAATTCCACTTCCGTGGTATCGACGAGAAGACGATATTTAAAGATGTCTTTTCCAGAGGCAGCGATAAAGCTATCAATATCTTTTTTACTGATCTGATGGTCAGCTTTATAAAACTTACATTGAATAGCCACATATCCCTCTTGATTGCGAAGCTTTGCCACCAGATCAATGCCGATATCATTTTTATTCCAACCTTCACGCTCTTTAGCCCATTCATAATAGCTCTCAACCGTTTCATATCGTCCAAAATGGAGAGGGTCATACATAAGATAAGCCATGACAAGGTTTTCAAACAGCGTTCCCAATTCACGGGGTGATTTTGCTTGTTGACGATAATATTCCAAGAGAGAGCGTAAAGAGACATGTTCATGATCATAATGATGAGGGCGAAGCATAAAGAATAAACTCCATGACAATATATTCTATTGATTAATTCTCTTCAAAAGAATCAAAATGAAGCTTATTAAATCCATTTTGAGTAAATGGTGAAAAAAATGCAGAAAAATGCGAAAAAACGGATAAATTTTTTTCAAAAGAGTTTTTAAAGGTACTTATCCACAGCCCATGGCATAGGATAAGATCAGCAAAATAGTGAAATTTTCTGTTTATTTTATGGAAAAAAGACAAATTTGATATGTGCTTTTAAGATATCATAATGAGTATTTTGATAGGTTTTATGAGTCACTAAAATAATCTAGTTTGTCAGTTCAATTTACAGACACAAACTGACAAATATATATTATTGATTGTATTTAAGGTTGTATTGTCGATATAGGTTGTATCGTTAAAATGCTAACATATTGAAATATAATGTTTTTAATTTTCTCTCATTTAAAAAAATAATATAGGCTCTAAAAAGAACTGACAACACTGACAGCACTGGACAAAACTCTTCTGTTCAGATCATTATCTTTGGAGAAAGGTTGCTTAATGCGCTGTACAGAGAGTTTTGCCTATTTGAGTAGAAAGTTTTAAAAGAGATTTCTTATTGTTTTCTATGATGGTTTTTGACGACAGGATGTGCTTGATAGGATGATGTCTCGTTTATATGCGTGTTGAGTGGCTTAGAGGAGCTGGAGAGTGAATTTATCTCTAATTATTGATAAATATATTGTAGCATTAAACTGGGGATATTGATGTATTAACCATTGACGGGCTAAACAGTTTTGTTTAGAGGCTTCTTTATATAAATGTGGGGGAGAAATCTTCAGCAATTAAAATAAAGCAGTTTTTGGGTGTCACTTTTTTGGTTACAGAGGCATGTGCTTTTGTTAAAAGCGTCATAGGGCAGTGGCTGTTTTGAGTGGATTTATTAGCGGTTCCATGAAG
>NZ_JBHIRL010000029.1:0-8606 GCF_042197145.1 Bartonella sp. AA56HLJMS
ATTATTTCTGTTCTCGCAAGATAAGCTTATACATACCGGATTCAGAGGCTTGGACATCTGTGATCACGAAGTGCTCTTGAGAAGAGGGGGCTTTGTTGTTTTCAGGGGAAATGATTACAACACTATCTTGAGGTTTTGGTGGTAATCCTCCAATGTCATTGATACAAAGATCAAGTTCCTTTCTTGCAATTGTGGTAGGGATTCTGCCACCGGCGTCCGATTCCGAATGTTTAATGCCGTAAATCGCTGTGATACGAAAAGATTGCTGGTTGTCCTTTCGCGTGTAGATGATGGGCTGCCCAAAAGTGTTGCGCACATCTTTAACCATTTGGTTTAGCAGCCCGTTCCACCGCATGTTATTTCGCTCCAATCACTGCTTTAAACAGCATTTCAGGGCGTGTACAGATGTAAAGCGGATAGCTATAGACCTCCGGTTTTACCCATGCATTACGGTCGTGGTCGACGATAAGCATCGTGTAGAGAGGTCTTCCAACCGTGTTGGCAAAATCCAAGCTTTCACCAGGAGCAAAGGTTTTTTGGAAGACACCAGGCGCATCAACAGGGAAGAATTGACATTCATCAGGCTTAATTCCTATGGCGCGCTTTGTTCCAGCCTTCGCACTCACATTATAGTTGTGAATACTCCGGTAATTAATGAAAGTCACACCCGCAAAGTCAAAACTACCAAAGCTCCCAGAGCCAATCGAACTTGGTGTTGCAACACCTCCGGCGCTATTGAGTGTCTGTGCTAAGGCTGTGTTTAAATAGGTCTCACGAATTGTTTTATGGTTTTTCAACTTGGAAAAGAATTCATTACCACAAAGCCCAATAATGCGTGAACGATCAGAAAACGCTCCCTTTGAAGCTTCAATCATCCTCATAATGACTTGATCAACATTGTCAGCAACATTGGTTGTTTCTGTATTTAGTTTAAAATCAATCGGCTTTGGTGGTGCGATTTCCCATTCTTTGTACCAATCGACAATAACAGAGCCATCGGCATCAAGAACCACCCCTTGAACAGCGCCAAGTTGCATATTTTCCCATGTCAATTCTATTTCAGAAATCAGTTTCTTTTGTTTTCTGGCAATATATTTCATTGCTGTCTCTAACTGATCTTCTGTCCCAAATTCACGACGGTTTTGGATTTCTTCTGATTTCACGGTATCACTTTTGGCAATCCGTGTTGTTTTGAAAAACCGAAGATTACGACCCTCTCTATCACCTTCTGCCAAAGGTGCGCCACGTTCACTGGTTTGAATAAGCGAAAATGTATTATCACGCCGTTCAATACCAACCACCGTGGTACTGGTTTCAACTTCCTCAAAAAGATTAAGAGAGCTTACAAGACCAGGTTGAAACTCATAGTTTTCAATGGCTTTCATCATTGTGATGCTTGAGAAAGCATCATGTTTAAAAAAATTCATATCCATGTGTGCATTCTCCTATCGCAATAGAATGTTGTTTTTGTCTTCTAAAGACTGAATGGCTGCTTTCTTTTGCTCATCCGTGATGGCATCTGGCCATAGCAGTTCAGAAGCTTTTACAGTGCATAAGCGTGCTGTAATCACGGCACGTTGATCTGCTTCTGTTGCGTCAATAGTGGCAAAAGAAATCCCCGCAGGGATTTGACTGCCATCTGCTGCTGCTGGATTAAGGGGGGTATATTTTTGTGATGCTGTAATTTTCCCCATGACAGTTCCAGCTTCAATGAATGCTCCTGATGCAAACAGCACTTCTTCATTTGACATATCGGGGTCGTAGGGTCCAAGATAAGCGCCATTGCGTACGTCGTCATAAATAATATTCGTCATTTCACTGCCCTCCAAGCTGCTTCCCATTTTGCATAAATCTTTGCCTTGCTCGTCCCATCACTATGAGGGGTATAAGGCGAGACTTTTAAAGACGCGCTTTGAGAGCTAGCAGCCGTCAACACACACTGGCGTGCTTTCTCGAGACTCATACCGTTTTGAATAGCTTTTGCTGCGTCAAAAGAAACGCCTAAGTGCTTTGCTTGCCTTTCAAGGGTTGTTAGTGCTTTTGCGCGCTTTCTTTCTTTTTCAAGAGCAGCTTTTATGTTTTCCTGCTTGTCCTCATTGTCTTCATCTTCATCTTCGTTTTCTTCTTCGTCGTCAAAGATTTCGGCGTTTTTGTCGATGTCACTATCGTCTTCGTCCTCTTCCTCGTCATTGATGATGTCGACGATCTTTTCGTCATCCTCTTCTTCAGCGCGGTATTGTGTGCGTGCCATGTGTTTTGTCCTTCTTTTTCTGTTGATGTTGGGTTTTGTGATATGGAATCCGTTAAGGCTTCCAAAGCTTGCGCAAGGGTGCCCTGCGCATCTGCTAATCCAAGCGTGATCGCTTGGGTGCCTATAAAAGTTTCTGCTTTTGTGTCACGAATTGCAGCAGCATTTAAGCGTCTGTTTTGCGCCACCAAATCGACAAACATCTCGTAGAGCAGGGCGCAATCGGCTTGCATTTTTATCTGTGCTGTATCGCTCAAGGGTTCATGAGGGTTGCCATGGGTTTTGTGATCACCTTCAAAGACAAAGGTCCATTTATGCCCGTGTTTTTCATCCGCACGAGATTGGTCAAGATGGGCGCAAACAACCCCAATCGAGCCCACAACCCCTGTACGAGCTACCCATATTTGAGAAGCCGCACAAGCAATGGCATAAGCTGCAGAACAGGCAAACTCATTGGCATGTGCCCAAATGGGCTTGTCGTATTGTTTTGAGAGTGTTTGAAACTCTTCAACCAAATCAAACACACCGCCGGCTTCTCCACCGCCGCTGTCAATATCAAATAAAACAGCGCGAACATCATGTTGTGCAATGGCTTCACGAAAAGAAGCCCTTAAACCTTCATAAGAGGTTAGCCCCGATAAAGCCCCAAGCCATGCACCACGGCGCACAAGCGTGCCATGAACCGGTATTATGGCAACATTGTTTTGTACTACATAAGTTTCAGGGGGTCTTAAAGCTTCTGTATTCTCTTGCGAATAAGCTTCAATGGGAAACTTTTCTCCCTCAAAAAGGCGTGGTGCAAGAGCATTCAAAATGATATCAAGCTTTGTCGAGGCAAGCATATGAGGAACCCCAAAAAGCCGTGATGCCAAAAACGGCATGTCGAGATTATTCACCATTTTTATGTGCCTCACTGCCTTGGTTACTTTCATAAGTCTCAGAAGGGTCTGAATCTGCTGTATCAATCGCTTGATTGCTAGCAGAGGGCGCTGCCATATCCGTGTCAAAAGATAAGCCGCGCGCACGAGCGTCTGTGTGCTCTTCTTCAAGTTCGGCATGAATGCTGTCGATATCAAAGCCACGCTCGGCAAGTGCCATGCGTCGTGTTTTCAAGCCAGCACGAATTTCTTCTTTTTCTGCTGTGATATCCTTGTTTGGATCAATCATTTCAAGCGGGGGCGCAAAGCTTTCACATTGAAGCCATGGCAAGGAATTTTCTTCCCATCCGGGTAAGTGAACGCGTCCAGAAAGTACTGCCATTTCAACAAAACGCTCCCACACAATGCGGTTAAACTGAAAGGCAATAATATGTTCACGCCATTGTTTGACGTGCCGTCTAAACTGAATGATAGAGGTACGCACATTAGAAAAATTCCCCCGCGTAACGTCTCCAGTCACAACGGCATAAGGCATATTAAGTGCTGCACAAATTTTCAAGATATTGCGAAATTGAAAAGCCTCATAAGAACCTCCAACCTCAACAGGATTTGAGAATGTAACTTCTTTATTCTCTCCTAAATAAAGAGATGCACCGGGCGCAATGACAGGTGCTTTGTATTCTTCTTCAACGTTGTTTTTATCACGATTATCGGATAATTTTTCGACGTTTGGTGAATTGTCCTTGACAAACGCCGCGAAAAGAGCCGCCGTCCTTTTTCTATCGAGTTCTGCGTCGTCATAGGATTCGAGTTGAAAGATCTTTGTCATACAGCGCGTTATTTTGGGAGAACCGCGCAATTGTCCGGCAATACGGCGCTCTTTGATGTGAAGGATCATTTCAGCGGGGACACGTATGCGTTCTTGACTCTTAAATGCTATGTTGGAAGGAGAAGCATCATAGGGGTGATGTTCCCAGAAATGATAAGCAACACGCTTACCACTGGCATTAAATTCAATTCCCATACGAATGTAATTGCCTTCAATCTCAGCCGGTCCATTGTAGGAAAGGTCCAACATTTCCGTGGGATAAACTTGCAACTGAAGAGGCACACCAGAGCGCCCGTAGAGATCAACATAATGCAATCTTACAAAGCACTCTCCGGTTAAAAATACTTCTCGTGCAATGGTTGCTTGCAGCCCATAAAAGCTGGTATCTTCATCATAATCGGCTTCATCAACCCATTGCCACCATAAGTCTAAAAGCTTTTTCTTTTCTTCTTGAAAGCCTTCAATACGAGGATAAGGTTTAATCCCATCACTTACAGCCGCAGAGACCCATTCCTCCGTTGCAGACCCATAAAGAGATTCATTGTCATAAAGCCATCTTGAACGGGCAACAATGGTATCACCGCATTCTTCAATCGCTTTATTAATATGTTTTTTGGCGGGGTCAAAACCACCCATGCGACGGCTTTTACTTGCAGCTTCAAAATGGGGATTGTGTTGACGAGAAATTTTAAAAAAGCCTGTGAGTTTATTGAAAAAACCAGCCATTAATAGCCTCGTGATATATTAAAATAGAAAACGCGTGAACCTTTACGCCCTTCAAGGTCCGCTATTTGCGTATTGATCATTTCAAGAGCTCTGCGCAGTTCCTCAACAGAGCGGTTGCTGACTTGCTTATCGCCGTGACGCACTGATTGCGCACCCGAATAAAGAGCCTCTTCAATTTGTTCACGCCGCCTTTTTAAACTTTCCAGTCTGTTAATTTTGCTGTTAAATTGTCCTAAAGTTTCATCCACAAATTACCTCCAATCCCTTCGCATATAAGGATTCATCACTGTTCTGGATTGTTTCCTTTGAGGTTTTGCTATCTGAGATCTTCTTGGAGAAGTGAATGAAGAAATCCCAGATGTTGGTTGCTCTACAGAACCTTCAATTTTAAGTTTTTCTAAACGCTCTTCTAAGATATCAACTTCTCGATTAAGGTTTATTCCCGCCGAAATCAGACCTTGTAAAGCAGCATAAGCATAGACCCTACAGTCCAAGGCTTCGTTTCTTGCCTTTTCACTTTTTTGCCATTCAATACGCTTGAAGCCTTTAAAATATTTGATGACTTTTCTTTCAGCGGTCAGTTGGTCAAAATATTCCCGATCAAGGTTTTTGTGAAAGTGTGTTGCACCAGCACCCGATGCTTCAGGTCCCGATTTTTTAAACCGTGCCGTGATAATATCTTTTGCTGCATCAACCCCAACAATATAGAGATTAATCTGTCCTTTGTTGTTTCTACTTGGACGGCGTGGCCATACCGCACGCCATCCCGCTTGCCCCTTAATCCCCCAGATACGTCGTCCCTCACGGGGGCGCACGTAATTATAAACCGCTTGTGTGTGTCCACCACCGGTATCAATACAAGCAGCCGTTATCTTGATGCCGTCTTTGTAACCTAGATGCGGCCAGCGTCTTGTAAGGTATTCATCCAGCTGGTCCCATACTTCAAAAGAAGAGGGATCACCAAGGATCACTTGATAATCAATATGCCAACTTTCTTCACTACGCCCCCATCCCACCACTTCAAGTTCCAAGCGGTCATTTTGCACATCAATGCCTGCTGTCAACAACACGGCTTGTTCTGGTGCCAATGGATAATCTTCGCGTTTTGCATAGAGGCTATCAGGGTCAACAACTTCGCCTGTTCTGTCTTCCCATGGCTCTCCAAGAACTGTATTAATAAAAACTTGCAAAAGAGCAGGGTCTTCTTTGGCTCTTAAAAATTCGCGCGCACAATCGCCCCAAGTCAGCCATGGGGAATAAAGCGCTGAAATATGGTAAGAACGCAGACGAGGCTTACTTGACTCCTGTGTTGCGATCCAGCAAGCACCGTTTTCTTCTGCCATTAAGGTGGACTTACGATGTTCGGCATGTTCATGACCACAATGGGCACAAACAAACACAGCTTTTTCGGGGGCGCCTTTTGGCCACTTGATTTGTGACCAAACAATGGGCTGTAGAACACCACATGCATCACAAGGCACGTTGTAATATCGCTGGTCTCCTAGCACAAAATCCTTGGCGATACGGCTTGTGTCACGGTGTGTCGGCGTGGACAATTTAAAAATTTTACGTTGAATAAAAGCAGAGGTTCGTTTTTCAGCAATTGTTACAGGATCGCCTTCATTATCGACATTCAATGGGTAAGCATCGACTTCATCCAAAACCAAATAGCGAATAGGAGAAGAACGCAATCCAGCAGCACTATTTGCTCCTGTAATCATCAATGTTCCCCCATAAAATTCCTTTGAAAACATTGTATTTCCACTGTCTCGTGCACGAGCAGGAGCAATGCGTTCACTTAAAGCAGGGCTAGCTGAAATCATCGGATCAAGACGAGACTTTGACAGTTTCTTAGCGGTCTCAACTGTCGGCATCACATAAAGGGCAGGTCCTGGACTATGATGAATGGCATAACCACAAAAGTTCAATGCTGCTTCCGACATTCCAATCTGAGCCCCCTTCATCACAACCGTTGTTTCAGTCGGATCATAAACAGAAAGATTATCCATGATCTCTCGTAAATAGGGGGTACGTATAGTCCTCCATAATCCAGGCTCAGCACTCGTAACTGTGCTCAAATAACGATTTTTATCAGCCCACTGGGAAACAGTATAAGGCGGGTCAGGACGGCGTCCTTCATTCGCATAGCAAAAAAAGAGCCCAGCATCAGAGGACGAGGGCGAAGCATCACTTATCATGTTCTGGATTCTCTTCTAAAATGTTGGGATCGTGAAAAGAAACAGGGACGACATTTTCCACTAAAGCTTTGCGCATATGATGATCGATAGCTCCAATAAGGCTCGCAGCATCACATCCCACTTGCGCCGCAATTTCAGTACCAAAGCGATAGGCAAAATTGAGCATTGTATCTCGATGCGCTCTTCCAAAGTTCCATGCTTCTTTTCTCACTTCTTCACGATCAACAGTTGTTTCGCGTAACTTTTCCAGAGCAATCTTTTCTTTTGCTAGCGCAACTTGCATTCGCTCCAGTTTTATCTTGTATTCGTTGGCTCCATCTGTGGAGGCTTGTTTAATCTTTGTTCGCGGTTGTCCATCAGGTGCTAAAAATGGGGGAGGGCGCTTTGTTGGATTCTCATTCCAGATAGCTGTTGCAAGCGCTTCATTGACAGAACCATCTTCAAAAAGAGCTGCATCAAATTTACCTGTCTTTATCCGAGAAACCACCGCATTATGTGAAACACCCATCTTCTTCGCAAACGCACGAACCGATAGACCCTTACGCGTTTTCTTATTCATAGTTGCTCCTTGCCTTCTTCTCTGCCATAAGAAGTAAGAGTTTACTGTGTTACGAATGATTGACAATCGGGTATAATCGGGTATATATTCCGGTATGAAAACAGATACACTCCAAATTACACAAGAATTGTTGGCTCTCATTACTGAGATTGATGAGTTCAAAGGGGCATGGCGCGCTCTTGGTACTCTTGCACCTGAGCGATTGAACGCCCTTCGCCATATTGCTACTGTTGAAAGTATTGGATCTTCTACACGCATTGAAGGGAGTAAGTTAACAGACCGCGAAATCGAACAGCTTTTGGTAAACTTAGAAATTAAACGTTTCAAGAGTCGTGATGAACAAGAAGTTATCGGTTATGCCAAGGTTATGGAAACAATTTTTCAATCTTGGAGTGATATTTCTATTACTGAAAATCATATTAAACAACTTCATCGTGATCTTTTGTGTAATAGTGAGAAAGATCAACGACATCGAGGTGAATATAAGACTTTACGCAATGATGTAGCAGCATTTAATTCTCAAGGGAAAATGGTTGGCATTGTTTTTGAAACAGCTACACCATTTGATACATCATACCGAATGCAAGAGCTTATTACTTGGTTCAATAAAACCAATGAATTAAAGGATCTTCATCCTTTACTTACGATTGGTATTTTTAATGTAACATTTTTAGCTATTCATCCTTTTCAAGATGGAAATGGACGTTTAAGCCGTATCTTAACCACCCTTCTTTTGTTACAAAAAGGTTATGTTTATGTACCATATTCATCACTTGAAAGCATTATTGAGAATAATAAAGAAAGCTATTACTTAGCTTTAAATCAAACTCAAAAAACAATTTATACTAAAACACCCAATTGGGAGCCTTGGATACTCTTTTTTTTACGTGCTCTACAAAAACAAAAACGCCAATTAGAAATAAAAATAGAGAGTGAAAAAAATGCTCTTTTTTCCTTATCTGAATTGGCTCTTAATATTCTTGATTATGTGCGTAATCACGGACGTGTTACAACCCGCGATATGGTGCGTGAGGTTGGTGCAAGCCCTAATACACTTAAAGTAACTTTTACATCATTAGTTGAAAAAGGTCTTTTGATACGTCATGGTGGTGGACGATCAACTTGGTATAGTGCACCTTAATTTTATTGCCTTCTTAACCACCTTCCC
>NZ_JBHIRL010000030.1:0-7879 GCF_042197145.1 Bartonella sp. AA56HLJMS
TTAGCCAGATCTTCGCCCGCTTGTTCCATACCAGCCTTGGCACTCTCCGAGAGCTTTTCCTGTGTAAAAAAACTCTTTCTAAACTAGAACTTCTTAAAATCCCCTTTTTACTCCTCTCTCAAAGAAAAGATAAAACTGCCAAAACACGTGAGAGTCATCTAAGGATAATTGCATGAGACCATAACAGCTATAAACAGACTCCAATATTTGTATCATATTATTGTAACGACTTACTTACGTATAAAAGAAGAAGATAAAATTGTAATACAACTAAAAGTTCATACGGTTAATCAAGAGAAATTATACAGCATCACAAAACATCAATTGTTTGAAGATTATAAGTAAAAAATTGATCAAAATAAAAAGCTTTTCTTATGAAAAAGAAAAGAGTTGCCCATGAGTAGATATTATAAACTCTAACAAAGGGCATAACTTGATAATTATACTGCAACAAACTAATAGAAACAGCCTTCTTGATAATTCTGGACAACATGTGCTAGCAAATTATGAACACACCCTTGACAAACTCCCCTTTCTTCAAAGATGAAAGCCTAAAAAGAAAAAATAGAATAACAAATCATTATTCTGCTTTGTATTAAAGCTCAGTTCACATTAAACCATTGCACTTATAGCGTATAACCTGAAATCTTAGCAGCTTTGAAAAAAATATGTCTGATTTTTCACTCTATTTCTAAATAACATTTAGACACTCCTACTGCTCTTCAAGTCCGCACATATAATACGCTTTTTCCCTCATGCTTTAAGACAAAGAAAAAAATCCTATTATAACTTACTGCAACTTGCCGAAAATTGGGTGTCTTTCCCTATAACGCCAAGATCTTTAATTAAAAGCGGTTTTCCTATTTCTCCATTATAGGCTTTAACGTGAATGGTCTTGCCTTTCACATCTATGAGGTAATAATCTCCATTAAAAAGCGCACCAGCTGTATATATAGGGATATTTCCAAAAACCTTATCATTTTTCGCACGGCAATAAGACTGATAATGCGTGTGCCCCACGAAGATTGCTTTAACATTATGAGAGGTAATAATTGACTTAAAGACCGACAAATCTTTAGCATTCTTTTTACGAATAAAAAAGGATTCACCATCAATGGAAGCAGCACGCGCATCATGAAAATTAATGATTGTCACTTTACCTCTTGCATCAGCAGCAGCTAAATCGTTCCTAAGCCAATCTAAAGATTTATTGATTTGCACTTCTGTAGACTGCCCCTTCAAACCAACCGTATAGCTTGGATAATTGTGAAGCTGCACATAGTGAACATCTCCATAATCCCAAGAATAACTCAAACTCCCCCTTATCAAGCGAATATTTCCACCCGAAATGGGAACCAAACTTTCAGTAACATCTGCATTGAAATGCGATAATTGACTACGGTATTTTTTGATTTCCGATACCATTCTTGAAACTGCACTTATAGCACAAGCATCTTTGTAAAAACTGAATTCTTGAGGATTTGTACAATTACCAACATTATTGGCATAATCGTGATTCCCTAGCCCCTCATAGACAGGTGCTCCAAGAGTTTTATAAACATTTTCATAATCATCATAGTTTTTTTGTTGTCCAAACTCCGTCAGATCACCATTGACAATATGGAATGCAGCCTTGTGCGCTTTTATCACACCAGCAACCTGCTCATTTATCTTTAACCATGGCTCTCTGTTTGATATTCCATTGGCATCACCAGAGTTTAAACGCCACGGTTGCGGATCAGCCATAATGATAGCAGTATAATTTTCTGTAAGAGACTTTTCTTTCATCGACCAATCCATGAATGCATCATGATAAAGCCTCTTGTCTCTTTTTATTTTTTCAGAATCAAGATTAAAACAACCAGAGAGAGTAAAAGCAATCACGGTGATTACCAATTCATATCTCATAAACCTATCGCCATAAAAACGTTACATATTATATTAAAAAATTCCTCAGAAGCAATTTTTTAGATTTTATTGTCAAAAATATGTCAAAAATTCGAAATAACGAAAGCAATAATCCTTCAATGAAGGTGCACTTTGATGATATAAAAGCACTGTTGATTTCAAGCCTTCAACTTGAAGCATCTTCATTGATTAAGATTTATAAGCTTGGGCTCTGGCTCTTTCAAATGTCATCGATACATCAACAGCTTATAAAAACTTAGTCGTATACTATTAAAATATCCCCAACAGGAGAAAAAATGTATTCTTATACTAGAGCACCCAACTCCTTTGGATATCAAGATCAAATATATTAGAATATTATGATAAATAAGGTATAAATAATCAAAAGTGCTAGCAATAGTGTTTGAGTATTACCGTCATAACTTACTTTGATAAGTTATAAAAATGCAGAATTATTACAGAAAATACTATTATTACTTTATAAAAAAATAATATAACTTATGTAAGTATTATAATAATATTTATAATTTCTATAATATAGATTTACAATAAATTTAATTATATAATATAAATAATTACAAACACATTGTGTGTTAAATATAAATTAATACAAATTTAATATCATTTGTTTTTTAATTTTGACAAAAAACCAAAAATATCTTACCAAATAAAGACAATTATCGAAATTAATAACAACTATCCATTTTCACTTCTTCTTATGAAGTTTGCGGGGAAATGAATATTTGGGGGCTCTCATAAGGAGAATACTAGTGTATAAAACATCCCTTTTATCATGCACAGCTGCGGCTGCTATCATACTATTCAACATCCAGTTCACTGCACATGCTGAAACTCTTGACGTTGCCAACGAAGAAAAAGATATATCCGGAAAAACGTACGAGACTATTTATGTAAAAAACAAAGGAAAAATCACCGGTAGTACTGTAACTGTAACTGGAAATAAAAACACAAATACAGACACAGGTAGCGATAAATATGTTGTAACAGTTGAAGGTGCTAACAGTGCGCTTGAATTAAATGGCTTAAATATTCAAGGCACTGATTCTGATGTTCGTTTTGGTATTTCTGTAAAAGACGGCGCTAACATCAACCTGACTGGGGGGAACATTACAGCTTCTCAAACTGGTGTTTATATTGATGATAGTAAGAATAGTAGAAATATACTACAAAATGTAGTGATATCAGATAATAAAAATGAAGCATCATCACTCCTTGGAATAGAAATAAACAACGAAAGTTTTATCACTTTAGAAAATGTAACAGTTAAGCAAGCAGAAACTGGTATACTTGCGGATGTCGTTTCTCAAGTTATAGTATCCGGAGGATCATTCGAAGGTAAAATGGATGGCGTATATGCTATGGGCGGCACCACCATTACTGTAGATGGCGGTACTAACATTACCTCATCTAATGGTAACGGACTCCATGCCGATGATGAAAATACCACCATAAAAATGACTGGGGGAAGCGTAACTGGAAAAGACGCAGCATTGTATACAAACGACGGTAGTCATATTAAAGTCACGGGTGGTACTCTAACAGCTAAGGAAGATACCACAAGTGCACCTACTACAGAAAGGGATAACCCTGCATATAATAAGGGTACTAAAATTGAGAGTGGATTCGGCGCATTGTCTCAAGGTGAAAACAGTGTGATTGAATTATCTGATACAAAGATCAATGATGCGACAATCGGGTTAAAAACACAAGAAAGTGGCGCAATCGCAATGACTGGGGGAAGCATTACAGCGTCCAAAGTTGGTGCATTCTTTTTAGATAGCAAGAGCAAAGAAAACGAACTGAAAGATGTAGTGACATCAAGTGGGAAAGATGATGCGCCACTAATCAATGGAATCAAGGCAACTAACAGTAATGTCACTTTAAATAATGTAACAGTGACGCAAGCACAAACTGCCATAGATGCATATGATTCCACAGTAAAAGTCTTAGGAGGATCATTTGATGCAGAAAAAGCAGCAATATTTGCTCAAAACGGCGGCAACATCACTTTAACTGGCGGTGCAAAAATTACATCATATAACGATGCTGGACTCTATGCGGAAGGTTCAAAGTCCATCATCGAAATGACAGGAGGGAGCATTACAGCGAAAGAGGAAGCAGTAACGACAACATACGGTGGCCATATTACTGTTACAGATGTCACCCTAAAAACAAATGGTGATGGAATTGGTGTAGCTTCTGATGACCTTGGTAGCATGATTGAATTACTTGGAAAGACAACGATTAGTGATAGTGCAATCGGACTTCAAGCACAAAACGGTGGTGTAATCAAGATGACTGGGGGAACCATTACAGCTTCTGCAGCTGGTGCTGGCTTCTTAAACAGTAACAGCCGTGAAAACAAACTAGAAAATGTGACAATATCGAGTGGTAAAGACGATGCGCCACTGAACTTTGGAATAAAAGCAGATAAAGGTACCGTCACTTTAAAAGATGTAACAGTGACTCAAGCAGCCGCCGGTATATTTGCAGATCATGATTCGACAATAACAATCTCGGGAGGATCATTTCATGCACAAAATGCAACAATATCTGCTCAAAACGGCAGCGCCATCACTTTAACAAACGGTGCAAAAATTACATCATCTGATGATGTTGGATTATATGCTAAAGATTCAAACTCCTCCATCACAATGATAGAAGGAAACGTCACGGGAAAAGCGAGTGCTTTGGTTGCTGAAGATGGTGGTCATATTACTGTTACAGATGTTACCCTAAAAACAAATGATAGCGATAAGTCATTTGGTGTATTTTCTAATGGCGCAAATAGTGTAATTGAATTGCTTGGAAAGACCACAATTAGTGGTAGTGCAATCGGGCTTGCATTCCAAAATGATGGCGCAATCAAGATGATTGGAGGAACCATTACAGCTTCTGCAGCTGGTGCTGGCTTCTTAAACAGTAACAGTCATGAAAACAAACTAGAAAATGTGACAATATCGAGTGATAAAGACGATACGCCACTGAACTTTGGGATAAAAGCAGATAAAAGTACCGTTACTTTAAAAGATGTAACAGTGACTCAAGCAGCCGCCGGTATATTTGCAGAGAATGATTCGACAATAACAATCTCGGGAGGATCATTTCATGCACAAAATACAACAATATCTGCTAAAAGCGGCAGCACTATCACTTTAACCAATGATGCAAACATTACATCATCTGATAATGTTGGACTCTATGCAGAAGGTTCAAAATCCACCATCACAATGACGGCAGGAACTGTCACGGGGAAAGGTAATGCATTGGTTGCTGAAAATGGTGGACATATTACTGTTGCAGATGTGGCTCTAACTGTCACAGATGTGGCTCCAAGTGACGACTATATATCGTCTGGTGTATTTTCTGTTGGTGAAGGCAGTGTAATTGAATTACTTGGAAATACAACTATTAGTAATAGTGCACTCGGGCTTCAAGCACTAAACGATGGTGCAATCAAGATGACTGGAGGAGCCATTAAAACTTCTCTAGTTGGTGCTGGCTTCTTAAACAGTAACAACAGCGAAAACAAGCTAGAAGGTGTAAAGATATCGAATAGTAAAGACGATGCGTTACTGAACTTTGGAATAAAAGCAGATAAAAGTACCGTCACTTTAAAAGATGTAACCGTCATGCAAGCAACCAATGCCTTAGTTGCAGATGATCACTCGACAATAACAGCCTCAGGAGGATCATTTCATGCACAAAATACAACAATATCTGCTCAAAACAGCAGCGCCATCACTTTAACCAACAATGCAAACATTACATCATCTGATAACATTGGACTCTATGCAAATAGTTCAAACTCCACCATCAGCATGACGGGAGGAACCGTCACGGGGAAAGGTAATGCATTGGTTGCTGAAAATGGTGGACATATTACGGTCACAAATGTGTCTCTAAATGTTACAGATGTATCTCTAGGTGACGAAGATATATCGTCTGGTGTATTTTCTAATGGCGAAGGCAGTGTAGTTGAATTGCTTGAAGGAACAACGATTAGTAATAGTGAAATTGGACTTACAACAAACGATGGTGGCGCAATAAACATGACTGGAGGGACCATTAAAACTTCTCTAGTTGGTGCCGGCTTTTTAAACAGTAACAGCGGTGAAAACAAGCTAGAAGGTGTGAAGATATCGAATAATAAAGACGATGCGTTACTGAACTTTGGAATAAAAGCAGATAAAAGTACCGTCACTTTAAAAGATGTAACAGTGACTCAAGCAGCCGCCAGTATAGTTGCAAATGATCACTCAACAATAACGGTCTCAGGAGGATCATTTAGTGGACATGATGTAGGAGGAAGCGCCGAAGCCAGCAGTACGATTATCTTAAAAAACAATGCTAACATTATATCATCTAATGGCGAAGGACTCCTTGCAGACGGTTCAGGATCTAAGATCATAATGACGGGAGGATCCGTAGCCGCGAACAAAACAGCGTTATTCGCAATCAACGGTGGGCATATTGATGCCACAGATGTTGCTCTAACAACAGAGGGAAAAGGAAGCGGTGCATTTGTAAGTGGCAATGACAGCACAATTCAATTGCATGGTGATACAATAATTAACAATACTTTGGACGGCCTTGGAGCAGTTAACGGTGGTAAAATCATTAGCGAAAACTTATCGATAATCGGTGGTGAAGCACTTGAAGGCTCCGACAACGAACGCACTGGTATATGGACATCGGACTCTGGTAGTGAAGTTAGGTTAATGGGCAAAACAACCATTCAAAATGTCGATGAAGGGTTTTATGCAGACGGTGGAAGTCAAATCATTAGCGGAGATTTAATTATAACCGGTAGTGAAAGTAAAACAATGACCGTTGGTGTAAACGTTGCAGAAACTGATAGTTTAATTAAGTTAAATGGTAAAACAATCATTCAAAATTTTGATGTTGGTCTTTTTGCAGGAAATAATAGCACAATTAAGATGACGAATGGTTATATTGGAGCAACAGAGAATACAATAAAAAATAAAATAGAAGCAAAAAAAGTTGCACTATGGGCGGCATTTAACGGACATATTGATGTCGTAAATACTTCTATGATAGCAGGAGTTGCTGGTTTGCAATTTATAGCTCTCTCTAATCCTGATTTAGATTATCCAGATGATCCACAAAAACGTAAAAGCAGTGAAATCAATTTAACCAATGCAGATATTCACGTTGAAAATGGCACAGGAATTTTTGTTGGAGCTTTTACTAACACAAACATTGAAGATATTCCAACTTTATCAATCGGTACAGCAAATCTCAAAAATTCAGAAATCCATGCTGATGTATTGTTAGGAGATGGTCTTTTTGAAGATCCAAAATCTTGGAAAAATGACAATTATTGGAACAATAAAGAGGTTAAAGCGATCTCCAATGGCACCTTCACATTAAGCGCTGATCATTCAACTTTAGAAGGCAGAGCGAATATTGCTAAAGACAGAAATGTACATTTTGATCTAAAAAACAAGACAACATGGACACTAAAGACCAGTACAAAAGAAAAAGATGCTGATGGCAATCTGCTTGATATTGCTCAAAGATCTCGTTCCGATATTTCTACGCTTAATCTCGATAACAGCTCTATTATCTTTAATGGACCAACAGAAGATCATTATCACACATTGCATATAGGATCTGGTAAACCAGATACGCAAACAGTCTACAACGCCTCTGGTAATGCAAAGATTTACTTCAACATTGCCTGGAGTGATGGGGTAGCAAGTGCCGATCAAAAAACCGATAGACTTTTGATCCACGGTGATGTCTCAGGCTCCACAACAGTTTATATCAAAAGCGATTCAGGAGATGAAAGTAGTGTAGTCAATGCTGCTGATCCTTCCAATATAGGTGGCCTCTCGCTCATTCAAGTATCTGGAAAAGCACAAGAAGACTCTTTCAAACTCGTAAATGGCTATACCACAAGAAATCGTTTGCCTTATAAATATAC
>NZ_JBHIRL010000032.1:0-7387 GCF_042197145.1 Bartonella sp. AA56HLJMS
GACCAATAGCATTACGTTAGTAGGAGGCAATGACAGCGAACCTGTTATGATAGACAATGTAGCGGCAGGCAAGATTGAAGCAGGTTCTCAGCAAGCTGTTAATGGTGGTCAGTTGCATGATTATACTAAAGAGCAGATGAAGATAGTTCTTGAAGATGCCAATAAGTATACGGATGAGAAAGTTAGTAGTCTTGTCAATGATGCTGTTAACGAGTCGAAATCCTATACGGATATAAAGTTTGAGACATTGAATTATGCTATTCAGGATGTTCGGAAAGAAGCAAGACAAGCTGCTGCTATTGGTCTAGCAGTATCTAATTTAAGCTATGACGATACACCGGGAAAATTAAGTTTTTCACTTGGTACGGGTGTATGGCGCAGTCAATCTGCACTTGCTATTGGAGCTGGTTATATGTCTGAAAATGGAAGATTTCGCTCTAACGTATCTGCAACGAGTGCTGGGGGACATTGGGGTGTAGGTGCTGGATTTAGGGTAACACTGAATTAACAATAGAAAATTCGAAATAATTTTCCTTCTCTTATCAAATGCGTTACATGTGCCATTTAAAGAGAAGGAAAGTTATTTTCATCATAAATGAATAGCAATAGAAGATAAGGGCGTATTTCGAGTAAAAATATATTTTTTATTGTGAAATTTTATATGAAAAAATCATTTATCACCTCCAAAAGGAATTATTTGAGTAATCGATATTTATTTTTAAGAAAGTTTTGCCTTCTTGTCTCATCAGACAAGGGTGAAAATTTTATAAGAAGTGATATTTTACACAGAAATTCATAGAGTAGTATACTTGTAAAGTTTTATATTGTATTCTGTAATAATAATCTTAGTGGGACTAATTTTAGTTACAGTGAAGCATTTTAACAAAAAACTACAAATGCCAGAGGGATGTTTTCATATAAATTAACAGAGTACGTGTAACCGCACAATATTTGAAAACTATACAGTTTATAATTTTATAATAGAATATCCACTAGGGGTATTCTTAAAGAAATAAAAAGTCTCATTTTTTCCTTGCTATTTTTTAATAATCTGTATAAAGTGCGAAAAATTAATTAAAAGAAACTAGAAATCTTCTCGCAAAGCGGGGTGCGGTAAGTTATGGCAAAATTACAAAATCACAATCGTCTGATCTCAAAGAGCTTTAAGAGATACAAATATAAAAGTCAGGGATATCTCGCTTATTTTCACAACAAAAGCGCAATAACCCTACAAAAAATGCTCTAAATTACTCAACAAACAACTCAACTCCCTTCCGCAATAAATATTTTATTGCCTCTTAAATACGCAACCCCTAATAATAGTACACAAATATGTTTTTTCTACACTTTTTTCACCTTTCTTCACCTTTAAATTTAAAGGCTCTGCTGAAGAAAAACACCCCTCCTTAAAGGGGATAAATAAAAACCACATTAATTGGACTATCGATCAACGTCGACTTCTATCTCATTGATATCTTAGATAGTCCTCTTCCGCATTATGACAACCCTAATCTTTTATAAAACAAGAAAAAACAATCTCTGGAGCTGAGTAGCACCGGAATATGTCTTTTTGATGTTTTAAATATCTTTTTTTACTTAGAGGATTTATTATGAAAAAAATATATACCACACCACACACGCTAGCAGTGAGTAATTTAAAAAATTCTTGCTCGTCTTATCGATTACCTTTTATTAAAACGCTTTCATTAGTGTCAGTAGCTGTCTTTTTATCAAATGCTTCTCCTGTTTTTGCTTGTGATCTTTGGGGTAATGTAGCACAGTATTTTGGCGGAGGTACAAATATACGTAAAAGTATTGCGCCAACCTATATAATTAACGGTAAAATATATAGAGATGTTGGTTCTGCGCTGTATGGTTTGGAGAATTATGTCGCTGAAACCAGGTATGATAAGCTTGTTAAGCAAGATAGCTCAGGGCTTATTACAATTGGTGCGGACGTAGGTGGTAATAGAATAACTATCGCAAATAGCTCTCATGGATTGAGGACTCTTACTGGTGTTGCTGATGGTTGGGTTTCGCCAATCTCGTATGATGCAGTCAATGGTTCTCAGCTTTTTTCCCAAGGCATCAGTACTGCGATCTCTTTTGGCGGTGGTGCTGGATACGATAGAAAAGGAAACTGGATAGCTCCTACTTTTACAGTTAAGGTCTTTGATAAAAATGGTAATGGAGCTGAAAAGGATTATAAGAATGTTGCGGATGCCTTTACTGGCGTAAGTAGTTCTTTCACGAATCTTGATGCAAAGATTGAAAATATTAAGGTAGCAAGTAATAGTCTTGTTAAGCAAGATGATACAGGACTTATTAGCATTGGTGGAGAAGTAAGTGGAACTAAGGTAAGCATTGCAAACGTTGATAATGCAGTTCGGACTCTTTCGGGTGTTAAGGCTGGTTCGATTACAGCAGCGTCCACTGATGCGATAAATGGTTCTCAACTTTATTCCATGAGCAATGTAGTCGCAGGCTATTTTGGCGGTGGTGCTGGCTATAAAGATGGAAACTGGAGTGCTCCTACTTTTACAGTTAAGGTCTTTGATAAGGATGGTAATGGAGCTGAAAAGAAGTATACTAATGTTGCGGATGCCTTTACTGGCGTAAGTGGTTCTTTCACAAATCTTGATAAAAAGATTGAGAATATAGTCATTAATGGGACAGGTGATGATCTTGTTAAGCAAGATGATGCCGGACTTATTACCATTGGTGGAAAAGTAAGAGGGGTCCAGGTAAATATAGCAAATGTTGATAATGTGGCACGGACTCTTGCGGGTGTTAAGGCTGGTTCGATTACAGCAACATCGACTGATGCGATAAATGGCTCTCAATTTTATGCCATGAGCAATGTAGTTGCTAGCTATTTTAGTGATAATGCTGGATATGATAAAGATGGAAACTGGAATGCTCCTACTTTTACAGTTAAGGTTTTTGATAAAAATGGTAGTGGGACTGAAAAGAACTATAAGAATGTTGGGGATGCGCTTTCTGGTGTAAGTAGTTCTTTTACGAATCTTAATCAAAAGATCGAAAGTGTGACAGGTGATAGTTTTGTTAAGCAAAATAGCGCTGGGCTTATTACGATTGGTGGAGACAAGGGTGGTGATAGAATAGATATTGCAAACGGTATTAATTTTCCACGAGTTATCTCTGGTGTTAAAGGGGGTGCATTTACGGCAACATCGACCGAAGCAGTAAATGGTGGTCAAATTTATTTGATGGCTCAGACATTTGCAAGTTATTTTGGCGGTGGTGCTGGCTATAAAGATGGAAAATGGTCACATCCTACATTTACAGTTAAAGCCTTTGATAAGGATGGTAATGCAACTGAGAAAAACTATACTAATGTTGCAGATGCGTTTTCTGGCGTTAATAGTGCTTTCACAAGTTTGAATGAGGAGATTGTTAAGATAAAGAATAAGCCTGGTATTGAAGAAAAGGAACACACCCATCAAGACGGTGATTTGAATGATATTATTTCAGAAGGCTTTCCTTTTATGAGAAGCTTACCTAGTGCTTTAGGTAATGTGAAGGTTCCAACTACGATAACTGTTGCTCCTAAATCACCATTAAAACAAGTAAGTTTTATGAGTAGTGAAGGTGAAAGCCGGCGTCTTTTTGATATTGCTGCTGGTGAGATTTCAGAAACGTCGACTGATGCTATAACTGGTTCTCAGCTCTATTCGATAAACAACCAGATTGCTACTTATTTCGGTGGTGGTTCTGGATATAAAGGTGGAAATTGGAGTGCTCCGACTTTCACAGTTAAAGCCTTTGATAAGGACGGGAATGAGATTGATAAAGAGTATACTAATGTTGCAGATGCATTTGCTGGCGTTAATAGTGCTTTGGCAGGTTTAAATCATCAGGTTGTTGATATGAAGAATGGCCTTGGTATTGGTGAAACAGAGGGTAAACCACAAAATGGTGATCCTTCGGATGTTATTTCAAAAGGCTTTCCTTTTATGAGAAGCGCACGTTTTCTAAGAAGCTTACCTCTTGCCATAGATGAGGAAGAAAGCGCCATAGATGAGGTGGATAATTCAACCACGGTAACTGTTGCTCCTAGTGAAATTTTAGAAAAGTCAACTTATGAGGTGACTGACAATCAGTTTTCACAGATGAGTAACAGGGTAACAGGCGTTGAAAAAAAGGTAGACAGCGTTACAGACAGGGTAACAGAAGTTGAAAACAAGGTGAATGTTGCGGTTAGCTATGATACCGATGATAGCGGAAAGAAAATCAGTAGCATCACTCTAAAAGGTGTCGATGACAGTGAGCCTGTTTTGATTACTAATGTTAAAGATGGAAAAATTGAACATGGCTCTAAGGACGCAGTGAATGGTGGTCAGTTATACGATCATACCGCGGAGCAGATGAAGATTACTCTTGAAAGTGCGAAAAAGTATACGGACGATCAAGTCAATAATGGTGTTAACGAGGCAAAATCCTATACCGATATGAAGTTTGACGCACTAAGTTATGATATTACGAATGTGCGCAAAGAGGCAAGGCAAGCAGCAGCGATTGGTTTGGCAGTCTCTAACTTACGTTACTTCGATGACCCAGGATCTGTGAGTGTTTCATTTGGTGGCGGTTTTTGGCGTGGACAATCTGCCTTTGCGATTGGTGCAGGTTATACATCTGAGGATGGCAAGATTCGTTCTAATCTATCAGCAACCAGTGCTGGCGGTCAGTGGGGTGTAGGTGGTGGAATAACTCTGAAATTAAAATAACACCAGAGAATATGAAAAACTACAATTTAAGCGAAGTTTCGCCCTTGTCTTCTTAGACAGGGGCGAAATTTTATATTATAGAGAAGTAATATTTTACAGAGAAGGCCATAGAGTAGTATATTTATAAAGTCTTATAATAATTAAAGTCTTATACCAATGTATTCTATAGTAATAATCTTAGTGAGATTGATTTTAGTAAGAAGTAAAGCACTTTAACAAAAATTTTACAAATACAGAGTAGTACTCTCAGTGCGTAATTGCGCAGTATTTTAAAACTGTACGTTCTATAATTTCATTGATAGAAAATATCCATTGGGGGATACGTTTAAAAATTTGAAAATCCTATTTTATTATTTTATTTATTTGCTCTGTACATAGCAGTAGCAATCATGAGGCACGCAACAGCAGCAATTATTAGTAAGACTCATTTTGATCAAAATGGGACACTTAAATAAAACTATGAAACAGAATCTCTAGACAAGTCTATAGTGCATGGAATCTATGAGTTTTAAAGTTATAAGGATATTTCACGGTTATATAAATCGGAAAGACTCATTCTGTAAAAATAATTAAATTCATTTTCTTCTTGCTATTTCACTCAATAGTCTATAACATCACAAAATATTCTTTAGTAAGACTCATTTTGGCAAAAACAGAAAAATGCTCGCAAGGGGGGGCAGTTGATTATGAACAACACACACAATCATCCTCATTTTACTCTAAATCTCAAGAGTATGCCGCTTATCCCCGCGATAAAAGCGTAATGATTTCACAACAAGTACTCTAAATCATTCAGCCAACAACTTAAACTTTTCCCCTAATAATACCTTACAGCTTCTTAATCATATAAAATGAACTCTTTTACTTTTAAAACTATAAACCGCAGACCTAACAATAGGGTGCAAGTATGTCTTCTTCATACCTGTTTTTCACCCTCATCCAGGAGTTTTGTTGCAAAAAAAACACCCTTCTTAAAGGCGGAAAAAATAAAAAACCCATTAACCACATCGTTTATCAAGATTGATTGCAACCTTGCTAGACTTCTAATTACTTCTGTTCGCCTCTGCGGCAAACTCAAACTTTATAAAGAACAAAAAAAATCACGTCGTTAATCACTCCTAACACTGAAATATGACTTTTTAATGTTCTAAATATGTCTTTCCTATTTGGAGAATTTGTTATGAAAAAATTATATACCACACCAAAAGCGCTAGTGGTGAATGATTGTAAAGATTCTTGCTCGTTTTATCGACGGCTTTTTATTAAAGCGCTTTCATTGGCTTCAGTGATTATATTTTTATCAAATGTTTCTCCTGTTGCTGCTGCTACTCAGATTTTAAATAACATATCAAACGACTTTAGTGGTGGTACAAATGCGCTTAAAGGTATACCGCCAGCCTATGTAGTTGGCAGTAAATTGTATAGAGATAGTGACTCTGCATTTGTGGAGGGGGAGGATGCCCCCAAGAACTTAAGTCTTAATATTAAGTTTCAGACTAAAGCTGCTTTTGATACTGCATTTGCAGGTACGGAAGGTTATAAGAATGTAGAAGGTTATAAAAGTGTTGCGGATGCATTTTCTGGCACTAATAGTGATTTGGCAGGTTTAAATCATCAGATTGTTGAGATAAAGAAACCCCATGCTATTGGGGGAAAACAAGATAATCCATCTCACGGTGATGATCTGCATGAAAATACAGACAACTTTTCTCTTATAAGAAGCTTATCTCGTGAACTAGTCCGAGCGGACGATGAAAAGATAATAACTATTGCTGGTACCTCACCATTAACTCAAATAACTATTCGGAGTAGTAAAGGTGAGACACGGCGTCTTTTGGATGTTTCTCCTGGTGAGCTCTCAAAAACGTCAACCGATGCCGTTAATGGTTCCCAGCTTTATACGTTAGGCACTGGGGTTGCAAAATCTTTAGGTGGTAATGCTAGTTATGCGGATGGAATTTGGAGTGTACCTACATTCACGGTTAAGCGCGTGAAAGAAGATGGCAAAACAGAAGATAAAGAGTATCATGATGTAGCAACAGCGTTTGCTGGTGTAGGAACTTCTTTCGTAAATATGAATAATTCTATCACGAATATTAAGAATGAACTTAGCAAAGATATTGCTGAAGCAAAGAGTGATTCCTTGCATTGGAGCGATACTGCACATGCTTTTGTAGCGACGCATGGAGAGAAAGATAGCAAAAGTAATAGCAAGCTTACATCTCTTTTAGATGGTTCGATTAATGCTGGTTCCACGGATGCCGTAACGGGTAATCAGCTTCATGCTCTAGGTAGCAGTGTTGCAAAATCTTTAGGTGGTAATGCTAAGTATGAGAATGGCACGTGGAATGCTCCTACATTCAAGGTTAAGCGATTTAATCCTGATGGTGATGTTACTGATTCGACTTATGACAGTGTCGCGTCTGCCTTTGCCGGTGTTGGTGATTCTATCACGAATATTAAAAATGAGATTAGCAAAGAAATTGCTGGTGAAAAGAGTGATTCTTTAATCTGGAGCCAAACGGCGAATGCCTTTGTAGCGACGCATGGTGAAGAGAAGGTAAGCAGCAAGATAACATCGCTTTCCAATGGATCTATAACTAAAGGCTCAAGTGATGCTGTAGCGGGTAACCAGCTAT
>NZ_JBHIRL010000033.1:0-6988 GCF_042197145.1 Bartonella sp. AA56HLJMS
CAAAATCTCTTAAGGCTCTAATTCGAGTTAAGAAATGACCATCGATATATTCACAATCATCAATAAATTCGTATTTTGGAGATGTTTTTTCTGTGTTAACAATAGAATTCATTTTTACACCTATTCGTAAATTAGTTTTCAATTGACACCCTATAAGAGCATCGGGTGCTGAAAACACGGCGAATAGTCCGTTGCTATGCTTTTCCCATAAGGGTATTGTATGGCATAGCTACACCCGACAAAATCACTATATATGCTAATCACAGCATAAAAGATAGTCAGTGTTTTAAAAGAAATGGAAGAGGTTTTTTCGCAACCTATTCGCTATTCGAAAGTGTTTTCATCACTTGGTTATTTATATAACAAAATACGTATTTATTATCAATTAATTTATAAACTTTTTTGATATTTTTTTGTATTTTTTAAATACGTTGTGTATTGATAATATCTTATGCTTATTAATTGCTTCTTTTATATTTATGTGCTTTTAAAGCTATATTATAGGTTTTATGAAACGATTGCGTATTTTCTTAATCTATACATTTATAATATTTAGAAACGCTCTCATAATGCGTATTTTAAACTTTATAACCTATCAATTTTGTTGCTAAATAAATTTTAAGATTTCTGTTAATTTCTTTTAATAACACATTTTAGACTTAACAGCCTTTATAGGGACTGTCTTTATAACAAATGCTTTCATTTGCATTTTTGCTTTCTCTATAGTTGTTATGTTCTTTATAGCCATGGCATCATTTTTCATGTTCATAAGAGAAATGATAAATAGGATAATTGCGATTTATTGTCTGTTATGAAAACACTTATGAAAACATCTAAAGAGAGAATGATAATTATAGAGATGAGCAAAATCCCTTTTAATAAACTTTTGTCATTTTTGTCAGTTCTTTTTAGAACCTATATCATTTTTTTTAAATGAGAGAAAATTAAAATCATTATATTTCAATATGTTAATGTTTTGAATAAACAACCTATATTACACAAAACACGTAAATACAATCTGTAATATATATAAAAAGGGGTTTTGAAGGTATTTTGAGGGTTTGAGAAACCTTCAAAACCTATAAGTAATATAAGAAAATGAATATACATAACTCTCTTTAAACAAAGCTTCTGATAACAATAAAGCTATCATTTTAGATTACGGTATAATCTTTTAAAGGCAATGTAAAAAATCTAATTCACTTTAAGATGGGATTTCTTATAAGCCTTAAAGCAATCCAAAGTACAGTGTTTAAAAGTACAAAGCCTTATTTTTAGAATAACGCATATTAGGATTGTATCTAATCAACTTAACAAAAGAGGTATAGATTATGGTTATAAGACCTTATACCCCTTGTAAGGTTATCACTCTCATTATGTGAGCATGCTTTAATAAGCTTATTCAGTTTTTCTTATTTCTAATTTTGGTAAGTTCTTAACAATCTTCATTGTTTCTAAACTTACGGTAATAACCCTTTGAAATAACTCTAGAGGGTAGGCAGGGTTGCCAACGGTTTCAACAGCATAGCGATTGGCATCATTCACAATACCACTCTTTTTATCAGTCTTTACACATTGACGCTCCATAACCCATTCAAGAGCGGGTTTACCATTGACGATATACTCATAAGCTTCAAGAGGGATATCTGTTATTGTGATATTGCTATTGTAAATAACTGTTGATTTATCCTTTTCGGATTTTCCTTTCTCTTTAGCTGCTTTTGCGAATTTTATTTCAGTTACATAATAAAACTTTTCGGGATTAGAGATCTCTGTCTGTTTTGGATTACCCTTTTTAAAGGTCACTGGATAAGGTTCTACAGTTTCATAATTCACGTGCAAATGACCCAATTCACGTCCTGCTGTTACAAACTTCCAAAAATCTTCAGCAGTTTTTACACAAAGGATACGAGGCAATTCTTTAGAGAGGTTATCAGCATAACGAGCACGATAATCTTCCGAATGAAGTAGACCATAAATATAATAGAATAGATCATCTTTTGTTATGGTTTCATTAGGATAAGCTGCTTTAAAATAGTCTAGGCCTTCATCCGTAATGGCATCACTCCTCTGTAAATCAGCTGTTTTGCTGTCTTCTGTAGCATTTGCAAACAAATATGACTGTTTTTCACCTTTACTTTTTGCAACCCTAGTGTCTTCGTAAATATAACGTGGAAAACATTGACTTTTTTCTATTGAATCCAAGTTAGGTATATCTTTAGTCATAAGTACAGAAAAGTCTTTTTTTGCTCCTATACCTGTAACTGCTATTACTTTATTTTCAACCGCTTTTCCCATGGGGAATATACAGGGCATTTGATAAACTCTATGGTTAAAAATACGACTATAGTAAAGCCATTGCTGCGTAAATGGACGATAAATACTTTGAATGAGGCATGTAGTTTCAAATTCAAAAAACTTTCCTTTTACAAACTCTTCTTTCAGACTACTACTCCAACTTATCTTGCTTTCATCTGTATCGACAAAATCATCTACAACCTTTACACGTACTTTACGTTCAGTATGTGGATAGGTATTGTTAAAACGTCCTACTTCACTGTTATAGAAAGCAATCATATAACTCATGTTTTTTGCTAAAGATTCACGGCTTGAGTTATATGCCCAAGCATCACGATTGGTTGAAATACCACAGGAATAAGTATTAAAAAGCTTTTTACCATGCCCTTTTTTATAACCTATGGATAAAAATGCTTTAAAATTGTCATCACGTTGACCAAGCCAATCATTATGCCTATCCGGTATAATTATTTTCCAACCTTGTTTACTTCGTGTAATGCCATCAATACTACCAAGGGACTCGATTATCGTAAGCTTTTCTTGCCTCGTGAGATAATCTCCAATATCACGAAAATATATCTTACCACGCTGTTGTGCATTTGGATTTTTTACGAGAACGGAAATCGCTATAGGGGCTCGAGATCCAGAACCAAAAATTTTACCACCTTCTTTTCGAGAAATTTCTCCAGAAGTTCGTTGATTACCCCGTAAATGGAAAATATAAAGGCTGCTAAATTCTTCAACGAGGCATTTTCGTAAACCATCCATGGATTTAGTATCTACAAAACCCGCATTTGTCACAAACCCAATTACCCCAGCATTATCAATACGGTTACTAGCCCAACGGATAGCACGAATATAACTATCATAAAGCGCTTGCCTAAGATTTGCTTTAGATTGAGAAGCGTAAGTTTCACTAATACGTTTATTTAATATGGGATAGGGAGTATTCTTTGCATTATCATTTTCGTTTTTTTGTCCTACCGAATAAGGAGGGTTACCAAAGATAACTTTGATATCGAGGTTTTTCTGATGTTCCAAATATTCACTATTTTCTTTAAATAATTTTTGCAGAAGGTTCTTTTCTTCAAGCATGCGGAAAGTATCGGTCAAACCAATATGCTTGAAAGGAATATACTCTCCTTTCATGATACTATGATAGGTCGATTCAATGTTAATCGCTGCTATGTAATAGGCAAGCAAGACAATCTCATTGGCATGGATATCATGACGGAACTTATATTCCATATCCTCTGGTTTTATGAGATTTGATTGTAAAAGCCTTGTGATAAAGGTACCCGTTCCAGTGAAAGGGTCAAGAATAGACACTCCACGTGATCCCAAGCTTTTTCCAAACTCATTACGCAACACATCATCAACAGAATGAATGATAAAATCAACAACCTCAACGGGCGTATAAACAATCCCAAGCCTATCCGTGGTTTTCTTAAATGCCTTGGAAAAGAAATCCTCGTAGAGTTTGATAATAAGGTTTTGTCTTGCTTGGGGTTCAGTAATCCCAGAGGCGCGGAATTTTACACTGTTATAAAACCCTTGGAGTTCTAAAGACTCTTGCTTGATATCGGTTTTATCCAACTCAGCTAAAATCCTTTCCATCGCTTGTGAGATGCTATTGTTCTGGACAAATTCATTGCCCTCAAACAAAGCTTCAAACACGGGACGCGTCACAAGATGTTGTCCTAACATCTCAAGCGCTTCCTCTTGCGTAATACTGTCGTTTAAATTGCTCTTTAATTCCTTATGAAACGCATCAAAAGCACACCACGCTTTGCCTTTCTCATCAGAAAGAATATCTTTAAGATGATTGATATGGTTTTGTGCAATCTCAGCAACATTGTTCGCCCATATGCCCCAATAATCAGAAAGGGTCGATCTTTTAACTAGAACCGTTTTAAGTGCATTAGGAAATGCTGCTACAAAATTGAAGCTTGTTTGTCCGTTATGAGTGGAAAGCGATTTACGAATTGGAGAGACATTGCTTGCACTTGCATGCTCTGTTTTTGCTTGCAGGGGCAGGTCATCAACAACCGTAGTGACATTCTCTAAATCCATATTTTGAGAAACCGTTATAATCTCTAAAATAGGGCTTACATCTTGTCCTAAATTCATCTGATTGAGCGTTTTACTAAAATTCTCATCATGAGAAAGCAGGGCATTGAGAACTTGCCAAACAACACTGTATTTTGTATTGTTCTTTAAAGCTTTTTCGGGGTCAATCCCAGCCGGCACCCCAACGGGTAAAATGATATAGCCTCTTTTCTTGCCTGGAGCGCGCCGCATCACACGTCCTACCGCCTGTATGACATCCACTTGGCTTTTACGCGGGTGTAAAAACATCACCGCATCCAAGGTAGGCACATCGACACCCTCAGACAAACATCGTACATTGGTAAGTACACGGCAATGATTTTCCCCCACATTTTCTTCCAACCAATCCAGTTTTCTTGTCCGTTCCTTGGCGCCATCCTTCCCATCAATATGATCAACTTCACAGATCAGACGGGGTGTATCGGGGTGGTTTTGATAAAGTCTATTGAAAATCCTCTTAACACCTTTTCCTTGGAAGGTATCACGGATATTTTTAGAGGTCTTGATATCTTTACAAAAAGCCAAAGCCCGCCGCATGGGGCTCGTATCATCTCCAAGATCAGCTTTTAGATCCAGTTTGGTTAAAGCTTGATAACAGCCAACAATTTTTGTTCTATAATCAAGAAGAAGTTCATAATCTTTACTTGTGGTAGGCATCTCCATGGTTTTGCTGATTTCCCCCTCATCAACACCCAAAACAATAATCTTATAAGGGGTTAACAGTTCATTCTTGACCGCATCGGTGAAACTGTAGGTATAAAGCACTTTTCCATAAATGGCTTCATTATCCATAGAGGCTAAAACAGCATCAACCTCATCAGCACGCCTTTTGGCATGGTCACTAAAGATACGAGGCGTTGCCGTTATGTATAGACGTTTTTTGCCTCGAATAAGAGTGTTATCGTGAACCTTGATAAAATCAGATTCACTGTCTTCTGTTCCCAATGAAGCCCCCGTTGTTCTATGCGCCTCATCTCAAATAATCAAATCAAAGGCTGCTAAACCATGATCCTTTTGCGCATCAACAATGACTTGTATTGATTGATAGGTAGCAAAAATAACACTCATCGCATGGGGAGAAGAGTTGCCTACTTTCTCGACAAGCCTAGAGGCATCTGTGGTAGCAGGGAGGGCTAAATCCGATGCCGATAATTCCCCATCATCTTCTTGGTTTTTACGACGCTTGCCAATTTGCTTATCCGAACACACCGCAAAGCAACGCAAGGGCACTTGTGCATCGGCTGTCCATTCACGAATGCTTTGTGACATCAAGGCAAGAGAGGGAATCAAAAATAAGACATGCTTGCCTTGACCTGCTATGGTTTCTGCTATCTTCAAACTGGTGAAAGTCTTGCCCGTTCCACATGCCATAATGAGCTTGCCACGGTCTGCTTCTTTCAAACCTTCACAAACCGCTTTCAGCGCTTCTTTCTGATGATCTAAAAGCTTTTTCTTTGTTTGCTCGTAAAGAACAATGTTGCCTGTCTTATCAAAAATACCCCAATCGATTTGACTATTTTCCATATCAAACAGATTAATTCGATAAACCGGAACCGCTTGCCCTTCAATCATGGTATGGGCATTTTCGCTTAAGTCTTTTTCCGTACTATCAATGAGCAGACGGTATTTAAATCTCTTTTTACCAGAAATGGCGATAAAGCTTTCAATATCATCTTGGGTAATCTGATGATTGGTCTCATAAAATTGACAACGAATAGCAACGTAATTGTCTTGATCACGAATTTTAGCTACCAAATCAATATCAGTGTCTCTATCGCTTCCTTTCCACCCCTTTTCGTCAGCAACCTCTCTATAAGTTTGAACCTTTTGGTATTCTTGGCATTGAAGCGGGTCTTGCGTCAAATAAGCAATGACAAACTTTTCAAAAGCGGCTTGCTTATCTTGCTCTGATATCGCTTGATCACGATAGGCTTGTAAGAGAGAGCGTAAAGAAATCTGTTTATTGTCAGAATAAAGAGGGTGAGACATAAAGAACAGACTCCATGACAATATATTCTACTGATTGATTCTCTTCAAAAGATTCAAAATGAAGCCAATTAAATCCATTTAGGATAAATAGCGAGTGTCAGCTGAGGTGAAATTCTTGCAAAACCAGAATTTTTTTTCAAAAAGGGTTTTTAAAGGTTGTTTATCCACACCCCATGATATGGAGTAGATCAGCAAAGTAGTGAAATTTTCTATTCATTTCATGGGTTAATCAAGATAAATGCACTATGTACTTTAATATATCAGAATGAGTATTTTGATAAATTTTATGAAACATTTTATAGTGATATTTTGAAGGTGCTTAAAACCTTCAAAATCTCTTTATATATATATTAAAAATTGTATTTACGTGTTGTGTGTAATATAGGCTGTTCACTTAAAACATTAACATATTGAAATATAATAACTTTTATTTTTCGATTGAAAAAAATATATAACGGGCGGTAAAAGGAACCCTCAAAATACTCAAACCCCTCAAAACTCATAGATGAGGCGTCTTTTGAAGGTTCACTCTATGAATGCAAGGGGATATGGTTGAGCAAATTTATCCTTTATATTTATGGGGATATTGATG
>NZ_JBHIRL010000034.1:0-6664 GCF_042197145.1 Bartonella sp. AA56HLJMS
CATTTTAGACTTAACAGCCTTTATAGGGACTGTCTTTATAACAAATGCTTTCATTTGCATTTTTGCTTTCTCTATAGCTGTTATGTTCTTTATAGCCATGGCATCATTTTTCAGTTTCATAAGAGAAATGATAAATAGGATATATGATAATTGTGATTTATAGACCATTATGAAAACACTTATGAAAACATCTCAATAGAAACTGATAATTATAGAGATGAGCAAAATCCCTTTTAATAAACTTTTGTCAGTCTTGTCAGTTCTTTTTAGAACCTATATCATTTTTTTTAAATGATAAAAAATTAAAATCATTATATTTCAATAAGTTAAGTTTTATGAATTTTTCAAAATACAACTTATTAAAACAGCCATAACAAATAAATACAACTGTAAATATATATTTGTCAGTTTATGTCAGTACATTGAATCGACAAAAGTGATCATTTAGTGAATGATTAAAACATGTCTTATGAGAGTATGTGATCTTTTAAAGCCTTTCAAAAGAAAGGGATTATAATCATAATAAATGCTATCAAGACCATTATGGTTATGAGTTTTGGAGGTGCTTTTTACGCCCCCCTTTACATATTTTTCAATAAAAAATAAAATTTTATTATATTTCAATATGTTAACTTTTATCAAGTTTCCAAAAAAAACAACCTATATCAAAATACAACCTATAAATACAACTAATGCTCTATGTTTTGTAAGGGTTTGGGGGGGGGGGGAGAAACATTCAAAACCTATAAGTAATATAAGAAAATGAATATACATAACCCTCTTTAAATAAAGCTTCTGATAACAATAAAGCACTCATTTTAGATTACGGTTTAATCTTTTAAAGGCAATGTAAATAAGAGTATCTAAAAGTGCAAGTTTCTTCTTTTTAAATAACGTATGATAAATTATCCTTTTAAAGATTGTATGTCAGCAATTTATAAAAGGGATATAAGAACCTATAGGTATAAAACCTTATACCCCTTATGAGTTTATCATACCCATTATGTGAGCATGCTTTTAAGTTATTCAGTTTCTCTTATTTCTAATTTTGGTAGGTTCTTAACAATTTTCATTGTCTCTAAACTTATGGTAATAACCCTCTGAAATAACTCTAGAGGGTAGGCAGGGTTGCCAATGGTTTCAACAGCATAACGATTGGCATCATTAACAATGCCACTCTTTTTATCAGTCTTAACACATTGACGCCCCATAACCCATTCAAGAGCGGATTTACCATTAACGATATACTCACAAGCGTCAAGAGGGATATCTGTTATTGTGATATTGTTATTATAAATAACAGTGGTTTTATCTTTCTCTTTACCTGCTTTTGCGAATTTCATTTCAGTCACGTAATAGAATTTTTCTGGATTAGAGATCTCTGTAACTTTTGGATTACCTTTTTTAAAGGTTACGGGATAAGGTTTTACAGTTTCATAATTCACGTGCAAATGATCCAGTTCACGCCCTGTTACAACAGAGCTCCGTTTTCGTATAAGGGGTTTAATTCTCTTCAAAAGAATTAAAACGAAGCTTATTAAATCCATTTTGAACGAATTGAGAAAAAATGCAGAAAAATGCTAAAAAAGCCGATAATTTTTTCAAAAGAGTTTTTAAATGCTGTTTATCCGCAGTCCATGAGAGAGATCAGATCAGCAAAATAGTGAAATTTGCTGTTTATTTTATGGAAAAAGACAAATGAAGCATGTGCTTTTAAAATATCATAATGATTATTTTGATAGGTTTTATGAGTCACTAAAATAATCTAGTTTGTTAGTTCAATTTACAGACACAAACTGACAAATATATATTATTGATTGTATTTAAGGTTGTATTGTCGATATAGGTTGTATCGTTAAAATACTAACCTATTGAAATATAATGTTTTTAATTTTCTCTCATTTAAAAAAAATAATATAGGAGCTAGAATGAACTGACAAGACTGACAAAACTCTTCTGATAAGGTCCTCAGATCATTTGCTTTTGGAAAAAAGTTCCTTGATGAGAATGCCATAAAAAGAGTTTTGCGTGGTTGTCTTAAAGACTTCAAAAGAGATTTCTTTATTGTTT
Source organism: Bartonella sp. AA56HLJMS (assembly GCF_042197145.1). NCBI lineage: Bacteria > Pseudomonadati > Pseudomonadota > Alphaproteobacteria > Hyphomicrobiales > Bartonellaceae > Bartonella > Bartonella sp. AA56HLJMS. Next base: position 2,071 of record NZ_JBHIRL010000034.1, read on the forward strand.
TATGCTGTTGTTTTTAACCAAAGGATTCCATTCATACCGTCTATCAGGACGCCGACCTAATTCATTCCCCTCTATAGGAAATTCACGAATATAGTTACAACGGCATAAAAGCTCTAAAGCTTGCTTAACGGCTCCATTGTCTTTTAAAGATCTCCAACACCGTCTATAGATATCTCTTGCCGTAAAAACATTGGGTAAAAGATCACAGCGCTCTACAATTAATTTTGCACGCTCTGCTGTTAATGTATCATTCGCCGCATAAAGACGTTTTGCATGACTTATCAGATATTCTTCCCAATATAAGGCTCTCTCAAGGGCATCTCTATTGATTTCAAAACGCCCCCCTTCACTCAATTCAAAAATCAATGCAAGGGTTGGTATGGTTTTATTCATTTTCAAAAGATGCGCTTGTAAACTTGATGAGAAATGACCTCCTTTGATTGTTCTTTGAAAATTTTCCCACCATACACGAAACATTTCTTGAGCTTCAGCAGAAAAGCGTATGGTAATAGGGTGTTTTGGTGATCCTAATGGTTTATCATAAAGAGAACGAAAAATTCCTTGATAACTTTCCCATGCCTTTTGATTGGGAGGTCTATCAACCCATAACCGCTCTTTTCGTTCATCGGGCCACACCAGCATTTGAAACCGTTGCAATAAGCCGTCATTATTTGTTCCATGGTGCATTGCTTGAATAATGGGAATAATCCGTGAAGGTTGAATGCCCCCAATAATGGAAATGGTTGCATTGGGAATAAAAATGGTTCCCCGTCCTATACGGTCATAGGTGTATGATTTTTTGCCATTAAAAGCTGTTAGATAAAAAGAACGGTCTGATTGATATTCCTTCCGTTCCAAATCGGATAAAAAACCAGATAATTCATCACGAACCAACAATAAACCACGGGGGTTTTCTTTTAACAATTCCCCAAGCTTTTCGACGGTCACATCGTTGACAATAAGACGTCGTTTATTAAGCGTGTCATCTTCCTCACTTTCTTTATGTTCAAGAGATTGAGAAAGAAGAGCAAGGGCTTGTTCCTCGTCTTGATCTTTGAGTGCTTTGTAGGCTTGTTTTTTCTTTTCTCTTTTGTCTAATTCAATAAGAATATCTTTTGTTTCTTGCTGTTTTTTCTTCTTTAACCATTCTTGATGCCATTCCTCTTGAAAAACATCAAGAGGTGCTAAAGCAGCTTCCATGGTATCTGTTTTCATAGTTGAAGGTTCCCCCACAATGGCACCCCAGAGATTAGGAACAATTTTCCAATTGGCATGTTGTTTTGGAGAAACCCGCACGCCATTTCCAATGACAGCAGACAATCCACATAAAGCAGAAACAGCAACAAAATCGATAGAAGATTGTTGAATATCAGCAACGTCATAAACATAGTTTATTAATGGTGTTGGAAGCAGGAATATTTTAAAAGGCTCGACGGGTAAGAGAGCCGTAGCAATCGGTTGTAATTGCCCCCAACCATTTTGTTGCAAGGCTTGTTCATAAGAAATGGCTTTTAAACAAGTATTTTCGTTTAAAGAGACATTATCGTTATCATTGATGGGAGTATTTTCATTATTGTTTTGTAAATTACTATCTTTCATAGTTTCCCTCTTTTAAGAAAGTAATACGTTATTAAAATCGGTTCCTTTTGGAGCTTGCATCATAAAGACCTCAAAGCCTTGGCTATAAGCACGTGCAGCTAGGGTAAAACCTGCTTTACGACCCGCATCATCGCCGTCCATTGCAATGGTGAGACGTCCTTTTGTATGGGGTAAATTCACACGCATCATGCCACTGGTTGAAAGAGACGCCCATAAATCAACGGGCTCTGATAACAACCCAGACAAAAGAGCCAGACCGGTTTCAATGCCCTCACAAATGACCAGATGTTTGGGATTGCCTTGACTTAAATGCACAGCACCACCTGTTACAGATCCCAACATGGCTTTTGCTGGTTTCTGATCTGTTTTGCAGCCATTGTCTTTTAAAAAGGTTCTATGAATGGCAAAGGAACCAGCACCCTTAACAAGAGCCACTAACGCGGGCAGTGTACCCCCAGAGGGGTGTGGACATTTGTCGTAAAAGCGTAAATCAGTAGGCAAATCACATGTAATACCCCGCATACGTAAATAGGTTTCTGCTAAAGTATTTTTGATTGGTTGGCTTTGTTGCCAAATTGCTTTTGCTCTCTCTGCTTTCTGTTTTGCTCGTTTGAGATCAGCACAAAACTGTTTTGAGAAAGAGAGCGTCTGATCATAAGCTTTATCAAAAAAGGCTTGTTTTCCAAGCAAGCCAATTCTAATGAGCGCTTGTATGATCTCTCTAAAAGAGCAACCAGCATAACAATAGAGTAAAAGACGCCCATCATGTCCATTGGCAAGGGATAAGCTAGGCAGCCTATCATCATGAGCAGGGCAACGGGCTGTTCCATAACGCCCATGCCAAGTACCACGCAAGGCACGTGTGATACCTTGCGCATTCTTAAAAGAACACATCATTTTAAATCCTATAACGTTGCGTCATAGGACGGATTGTGCTATCTCTAGGGTGATGAGTTTGAGAAAGCCTTGTCCGTCCTTACGCGACAAGGTTTTTTTATGCCGCGTCACTTTGACGTTGCTGTTTTGCTTGCTCGATGACATTGATAAGATCCGATTGTAACCAACGGGACAAAAAACCAAATTTTAAAGGTTTTGGGAGAGAGCCATTGGTTACATGACGGCGGAATGTTGAGACACTCATATGAAGCAATTTTGCACTTTCACGGTCTGTCAAAAGAATATCATTTTCTGTCATACTAAAATCCTTTCTATCAAAAAATGGTAACAAATCATAACTATTTATTAACCACATTTTGGTTCGTTTGGAAAGATGTTTTATTTATAGAAAACAATATTTTATTATATAATTTCTGATGTGATACGTTATGAGTCTTATTGAGAGAGAATGAGAGAAAAGAGAGAGAAAGTTATCAACAGATCATGGGGTTATTCACCCCATATCTTAAGATTGACCCGTGACATAAGCCGCCCATTTATCCATATAAACACGGCGTTGTTCTAGATAGTCCGTACGACGATAGGCACGCTCTACTTTACCTCCTACTGTATGACTTAGAATGGTTTCAGCGACCTCATAGGGGGCATCGGTTGTTTCAGCAAGCCAATTGCGTAAACTAGAGCGAAATCCATGGGGGCAGGCATCAAGTCCAATACGTTTCATATATTGAGCCATACACCTATGCGCGAGGGGACCGCGACCTGTTGCAGAAAAGAAGAAATCATTGCGTGATAAAAGGCGCGCTTGTTTTAAAATGTCTAATGCTTCTGATGATAAAGGCACGCGAAACTCTGTTGTTGTATCACGCTTTCCTTTCATATTTTCAGCAGGAATAGTCCAGATATCATCCTCAACTTGATCTTTATGGATATGACATAAAGGAAAAGTACGAACGCCTGTCAGAATAAGCAAACGTAAAGCCAGTTGTGTCATTGTTGTTGTTTCGCAAAGTGTTTTATAAAAAGCCGGAACCTTTCTCCAATCCATAGCTGGAAAATTTTGCGTTTTATGGCGTTGTTTGCCTAAGAGCGCGCGTGCTTTTTCTGTTGCTTGTAAATCAACATTCAAACCTAATGCAGCCGCATGTTTAAGACAAAGATTAAGACGTATCAATGCTTTCTCTGCTGTTGCAGCTTTTGTATGCCAAATAGGGGCAAGAGTATTGCGTATCTCTGTTTGAGTAATCTCTGAAACGGGTAGACAGCCTAATTTAGGGAGAATATAAAGACGTAAAGGTGAAAACCAATCACAAGCCTTACCATCATTTTTTAATTCAGCTTTCCGACTTTCAAAAGCATCTACGGCAATATCTTTTAAGTAATGAAGATTGCTGATTGCCTCACGCTTTTGTTTATTGCGTTCTTTAATGGGGTCACGCCCCTCACGTAAAACCGAACGCCACCCAGTTGCCAATTCACGGGCTTGTTTTAAAGAGACATCTCGCAATGCTCCCAAGCCCATTTCACGACGACGTCCGTGAAGGGTATACCGTAAAATCCATTGAGCACCTCCATCTTTACGCTTATGAAGTAACAAGCCGGCACCATCATTATATTTGCCAGCCCCCAATGTTGCGACAGATCTTGCATTAAGACGGTTCATAAGAGCCATTTTTTACTCCTTTCTTATATAAATTTGATCCACACATTCATCCCACTTGTGATGTGCAAATGAGTGGTTTTGATTGAAGCAATATAAACTGATTTAAAATGAGACAATCTTAGGTTATTCGGGACTCTCATTCAATATGAATAACACTAGATTATCATTATAAATCAATGCCTTGTAGAGATAGAGAGTGTCGATGAGGAGCACCCATGGTTTGTGCACGCGTTTGATTTGATTAAGGCGCGTGCAAAATACGAACTTTACAAGAATATCTTGAAAGAACCCGATTGTGCAACAGCAGCGTACAATGACTTTAACGAACAGTTGCATGAATTGCGTGCAGAGACGTCTCAACGTCATAACGTCACTCGAATAATTCCGACGGATTTCTAATATGGTTTATTTTCCAATCGCTGATTACAGACCAGA
>NZ_JBHIRL010000035.1:0-6361 GCF_042197145.1 Bartonella sp. AA56HLJMS
AATCGTTTGTTTCTAAATTTTCAAAATCAATTTCTCTTTTTGATAAAATAATATTTTTATTTTTTTTGTTATTGTTATTGTTAATGTTATTGTGCATTTCCAAGCATTGCTCGTGCATTGCGTATGCATTGCTTGTGCATTGCTCATGCATTGCACGTGCATCATCATTACTTTTATCTTTGTTTTTATCCCATCTAGCTTTTGCTGCTTTTGAAGCCTTTTCCGAAGCTTTATCTAAATTCTCATTAGAGTTATTGAGTTCTTCCTCAACATCTAAATTCCACAAGCGACCATCTGCTAAACGAATGAGATATCCTTCTTCAAGCAAAACATTCAGTGCCGCTTCAAACTTCTTCACTGAATAACCAGTGTAATGAGATAAAACTTTAATATTATAAAAAAGAGGTTCACCAGTACGCAACATACGTAACCGTAATCGCATATAGATATTTCCCTCTACAGCAGGCAAATAATCAACAACAATTGCCCACTGGTCTGCAAAAAGCCTCGTCCATGGCAACTTAGTTGACATACTTCACCTCCCTTTCTTTATTATTATTGCAAGTGAAATTATCTAGCTCTTCTTCACTGAGACTGTTGAGTTCTTTTTCAACTTCTGAATTCCACAACCCACCATTGTCTAAACGTATGATGAATCCACCTTCAATCAAGGAATTCAAAGCTGCTTCAAACTCTTCTACTGGATAACCAACCCAAAAAGCTAATACCGTTAAGTCCTTTAAAATAGGTTCACCAGTATGGAGCATTAGAAGTCGCAACATGACATAGATACATTTCTCGGTCGGCGACAAACAACCAAGAGTAAGAAGCCACTTGTCTGCAAAAAGCCTCGTCCATGGTAATTTACTGGACATACCCCAATTCCCTTTCTTTAACTAAATATAAAATTGCTAAAGCATCTGCTTCGTTGTCATCTTTCGGATTGTGCCCTTTTGCACGCACCGCCTTAATCATCTCTTCTTTCGACGCATTCCCCTTGCCTGTCGTCGCTTTCTTAATCGTACTTACTGGTATCCCCTCATACGGTATCTGATGCTGTTCACACCACGCCGTTAACGTTGCTAACAAACCACCGTAAACATGCGCTGCATCTGCACCTTTATGACGCCTCACCTCTTCAAAATACACCACGTCAATTTGACCTGCTGTCTGCTTTATTTCTGATAGCCATTGTTTAAAACGCAAGTAACGCATTCCACCGCCTTCAAAACGGCGCGATTGAAAATTCACGGTACCACTGAACATGTCACCACTTGCACCACGTATCGCCCACCCAGTCCGCGTACCTAGATCAAAACAAAGAATCGTGTTAGTCACAACGCCGCTCCATACATAATGTGTTTTATATGATTGTTTTTTTCAAAAAGCGGGCTGAGAAAAATATGGAAGATACACCAACAACATATGAATGTATTTCTTTAATCATTAGTACGTTCTCTCTACTTTTTGTTTTGTATAAAAGCTACAAAGAACAAAAAGAAAAATGTTTAGGACAAAAGTTGCAAAACTGTACTGTACGTACAGTTTTTGAACATCTGTCTCCAAAGCATCCTAGTGACCTTGAAGGTGAATTGGAATTAGCCATTTACAATCCTACAAACCAAATAATCAAAATAAATCACATAAAAATACCTAAAAAACACCCATTTATATTTACTGAAGCACTCTACCCAGATCCTACCGAAGGTATCTCAGATTCTAAAAAACGTAAAAATGGAAAGAAAATCGCTTTAAAAAGCGAAAAGCATATTGATTTAATAGACCCAAAATTAGATCCTAACCATTTGGGATTTTTTGATCTTTTTAGTATAAAAGCCAAAAGTAAATTGACTCTTTGGTTTACCATACACCCACAAAAACCATGTTTAAGAAAACCTATAACCATCGTAGTTGAACATACCTCATGTAATAATCCAGAAAAAACTCTTGAGACCACTTTTTGTCTTGGTTTTTTCCGTTGGACAGATGAACAGGACAAAGCTTGGGAAAACGGGATATCTAAAGGAAAAGAACTTATGGATAGTTCTAATAACTACAACCATATTCCGCACTCCCAATAATAACGGAGTCGCTCCCATATTCTACGGTGCCAAGGTAGAGATGCCATATATCGTTGTGGTGTTAACATAGACAATTTATAAGTCGTATTGGAAATGTAATTAAAGTTTGGAACTAGGTGATCACCACGTAATCTGCCGCCACCAAAAACAGCCCCTAAACCACTAATCCAACAATTACCTTCGTGACTGAGGTTCTCTTCACTCTCTACCCAGCCACCTAAATCACCTTTCTTTACTTTGCCAAAGCTTCTCAATGCTCGTATTCGGTGTAACTTGAAAGGACCGAGATCAACTGTATCGTCTGTAAGTTCGTATTTCTTTTTACTACTATTAACTAAATCACAACCACTAATAAAACCTGTATCAATCCATGCATCACCACACACACGGGCATTTTCACAAATTATTGCTGTACCGTATACATGTGCATTACCAAAAACTTGAGCATCAAAATAAACAATGGCATTGCCATAAACATGAGCGTTATCATAAACGTTGGCATTACCAAAAACCTTGGCTCGACCGTAAACCCTAGCACTACCATAAACCTTTGCATCGTCCCCAACCCAACAGTCTCCCTCATGACTTAAATTGCTTTCATTTTCAATAAAGCCACCTAAGTCACCTGCGTACACATCTCTAAAATTTCTTAAAGCACGTATACGATGAAGCGTAACTCCATTAACTTCGATTGTTTCATCAGTAGATTCATACTTCTTTTTAACTGTCATCTTATCCACTCCTCACTTACCCTTCTTCTTACTCTTCTTATTCTTATGAGGCGGCGCTTTTACTGCTTCATCACGCGGCTTAAGCTCTTGCTTCAGTTGTTTAATTTCCTTGTCACGTTCTTCAATTTCCTCGTCGTCATGTTCTTCTATCTTTTGTTTCAATTCTTTAATTTCCGTATCACGTGATTGCACATCTGCTTTTAGTGCCTGTATCTTTTCACTTTTCCGTTTAAAGTCTTCTCGGTACGCATCTATCTTTTGCTTCAATTCTTTAATTTCCGTATCACGTGATTGAACATCTGCTTCGAGTGTCATTACAACTTCACTTACATTTCTGAACGCCTTTTCATGCTCTTCAGTCTTTTGTTTCAGTTGTTTAATTTCCTCGTCACGTTCTTCAAGATCTGCATCACATTCATCAATTGTCTGCTTGCTTTCCTTTAAATACCTAAACTCATTCTCTTTCATTTTTTTCTTAATATCTTGAACCTGCTCTTTAAGTGCTTTAACTTGGTTGCGATAATGCAATGCAATACGAAACATCACTCCGCTTAAGAGCAAAACTGAAACCACTGCTATCCATAAAATTTCATTCGAACTCATCTTTATCTCCTTAATGCTGTAAAGTTTCTCCGGTGTGATCAACACCGCAGCTCTTGCAAATTTTCGACATTGGGGGGTGTTGCTCTTGCATTAATCTCTGCAAGCGCTCGGGATAAAAAAAATCTTCTGGACGCAAATCTATCCCATGATCACGTGCATAGTTCAAAAGCATAATTTGGTATTTAGCTGGAATGATGCCGCCTTTACCCTCTCGCTTTTCAAAAGGGTAAGCCCATTTTCTAATTACAATAACATTGCGATTAACGATATTAGCAACTTTTTTATACCCACCTAGATACTCAATTATGAGTTTTGCGGTTTTCGTATATGTTTTTATCATAGCGATAAAAATACGATATCAAAAATATTTAGTCAATACGAAAAACGTATCATTGTATTTTTTGTATTGTAAGGACTTTAAAAATAAGGAATAAACTTAATTATGATTAGGCAAAAAGAGCTAAAAATTTGGATAAAAAAAGAGCTTGATAAAATGGGACGAGGGAGCCAAGCCAAGCTTGCCGCCCATCTTGGTATAAGAAGACCAGCTATATCCAATATGATTAATCTTAATACAAATAGGGAAATGAGAGATATTAAGGCAGATGAATTAGTTAAAATTATGGAGTTTTTTAAAGATTCTTCACCTATTTCTGGACCTTACTCTGATGATTTTCTTTACTTATATTCACAAGCGAATGATTCTGAAAAGAAGATTGTCGAGGATCTTTTAAAATCTCTGCTCGCAGCAAGAAATTCATAAAAGCTTTTTTTTCACATTCGGTTAATTTATTTAGCATGATGGATAGCTGTTTTTCTTTTATATTTTCTATCATAAGCACCTCATTAACATTAATGATAATAAACAAAATCGAATAGATTTATAAAAATAAAAATACGTTTTTCGTATTTTATCTATTGACACATCGTTACGAAAAACGTATTAATCACTCCATATCTTAGAAAATAACTTTTGCCAATAGGCTGTATGGAGGCATTTGTGAATAAACCAGTGTTTATAAATTCTGATGAAATTCTCTTAGTGATGTGCGAAAATGAAGAGCAAAATCTCGCTAAATCTGGTCCTTTCTTAGAAGAAAAGGACATTATCAATTTTATCGACCAAACCGATAATGCTGTCCAAATTTTGCGCGTAGAACCAACGACTAATCGTTGCGAAGATATCTCTGAAGATATTGCTGAGTTTTATCTCAAACTACGTGAACAAAAGTGTTTTGATGGCAAAATACCGCATGACTTTATTCTACACAGCACAGCATACGGTTTTTTTTTAGATGATATAAAACAGCGCGAATATGATGATGCAATGTATGGTTCTTACGAAAAACAACACCGTTTGCGTCCTTGTGATGTGCTTTAAAAGCTAAGGCGTTTTTAAAAGACGCCACCTTTTCAAAAAATTCACCACACAATGCAATGCCGTTCTTTTGCAAGAACGACAAAGGCAGAATCTAACTTAAAGGAGTAAAACCATGGAAAAAAAATACGAAATGACTGATGAAACAATCAATGTTGATGGCAAAATCCTTCACCGTATACGTGCTTTAAGAAACTTTGGTGATGTCGAGAAAGGCAACCTAGGAGGCTATATCGAGAAAGAAGACAACCTAAGTCATGAAGATGATTGTTGGGTAGATGGTGATGCCAAGGTGCTTGAAAGCGCTACCATTTTTGATAATGCCAAGATATTTGATGGCGCCTGTATTAGTGGAAATGCTACGGTTTGTGATGATGCACAAGTTTACGATAAGGCACAAGTTTACGGTAACGCCAAGGTTTACGACAATTCTCGTATTTATGGAAGTGCACAAGTTTACGATGATGCACGTGTTTACGATGATGCACGTGTTTACGATGATGCACATGTTTACGATGATGCAGTCATTTACGTTAATGCAAAAGTTTGCGGTGATGCCAAGGTTTATGGAAAAGCAAGAATATACCATGACGCCGTAATTTCCGAACATGCACGCGTTTATGACAATGCAGAAGTTTTCGACAACGCTACAATTTCGCACGTTGCATCCGCTTGTGACAATGCTCGTATTTTCGGTAAAGCAAAGGTTGGTGGTTGTGCCGAAATTTATGATGGAGCACATGTCTCTGAAAAAGCTAAAGTTGGCGGTCACGCAAAAATCTCTGGAAATGCCCGTGTGTTTGGTGGTGCAATAGTTTGCGAGAATGCCAAAGTAACCGGAAATACAAAAGTATCTGGAAATGACACTGTTTTAAGATAAGGGCGACTTAAAATATGGAAAAAAAATACGAACTTACTGATGAAACAATCGAAGTTGATGGCAAAATCCTTCACCGCATTCGTGCACTGAGAGATTTGGAGGACGTCAAGAAAGGTGATCTTGGCGGCTATATCGAGAAAGAAGACAACCTATCGCATCATGGTAATTGCTGGATTGGGGATTATGCAAAAGTCTATGGTTATGCCAAGGTTTTTGGTGATGCTAAGGTTTACGAAAATGCACAAGTTTACGGTTATGCACATGTTTACAACAATTCTCGTATTTATGGCAAAGCAGAAGTTTGCGATGAACCATGCATTTACGGTGATGCAGAAGTTTACGGTGATGCATATATTTGCGGTGAACCGCACGTTTTTGATAATGCAGAAGTTTATGGCAATGCACAAGTTTACGAAAAGGCATACATTTATGATAGGGCGCGTGTTTACGGCAATGCAGAAGTTTCCGGTGATGCGCATGTTTACGGTCATGCAAAAATTTACGGTGATGCATGTGTATGTTGGGACGACTGGATTGATGGCGATAAAAGAATCTCAACTGGAGAAAAGACCAGATGAAAAAATACGAACTTACTGATGAAACAATTGAGTTTGATGGATACCTTACGCTTTACCGCATACGTGCATTAAAAGATTTTGGTGATGTTAAGGCTGGGGACCTTGGGGGC
>NZ_JBHIRL010000036.1:0-5962 GCF_042197145.1 Bartonella sp. AA56HLJMS
TACTTGTCCTCCTACTGTATGACTTAGAATAGTTTCAGCGACCTCATAGGGGGCATCGGTTGTTTCTGCTAGCCAATTTTTACAGAATCAGAAAATTGAAACTGTTGCGGCAAAGCTTAATGTAGAGACAGAGGTCTTAGCATCAGATTTTTCAATCTTGTTAAGAGAACTAGAAAAGAATGGTTTTCTTTTAAAGAAGGAAAACTTGATTAGTGCGTCAGATTCGATTTTTGATCTTAAAAAATTATGGGCACCTGTGACACCTATTATACATATTATCCAGAATTGCAATAGCCCTTGTATCATGTGCGATTGTTGGAAGATTAAGGAAAAAAATTGGCATACTCCAGAAAGTTTAATACCCTTATTTAGAATGTTGAAAGAAAAAGGAGCTGCCTCAGTGATGCTTTCTGGGGGAGAACCTTTAATGCATCCGAGGCTTAAAGATATTTTATTAACGTTGAATGAACTAGGTCTGCCTGTTGAATTAAATACCAATGGCATCTTATTGCATAAAAATTTATGGATTTCACAGTATGACATAAAAGAAATTGTTATTTCTATGGATTCGACTAGTGTCCAAGGATATTATGATATACGGGGGGCGAATAAATTTGATCGCGTGTGGGAAAACATTGAAACAGTTAAGAATCTTCAACCTCTGCAAAGTATAGGAATAAGAGCGACAGTTACTAAAGAGATTCTAGAAAATATTATTAATTTTATCGATTTTTGTATAAGCAAAGATGTCGATTATATCGGATTCAACCCGCTCGATACGTCGTCATTTTGTTTTTCTAGAAACAATAATACAAAGGATCGATCTAAGGCTTTAAGCAACAAAATTCTTCCGCCAAACGCCTCACTTTTTCATTTGAGAGATGAATTATCAAGGAAAGAATCCCCCCTCCAGATTTATATAGATAAAAAGTTCCAAGAAAGGAAAATCTCATGGACGTCACAAAATTTTGTAAATTGTATTAATTATTACTTAGGCGAAAATTCTGCGTACGTTTCGTCGCCGTTAATGTGTTTATTTCCATTTTCATCCTTGGTATTGGACTATAATGGAGATTTAAAAAATTGCTTTTATTCAGAAGCTTTTGGGAATCTACAAAATTATGAGGCAATAGATTGGTCTGCTCAAAGCGTTTTAAAATCTTTGAAAGAATCTGGCGCATGTAGCGGATGTCGTGGGAAGGTATTTTGTGGATAAGGTTAAGCAATTTAAGATTTATAGCGTTAGCAAGTCTACTGCTCTAGTGGTTGCTGTTTTACCACTTTTTTTGTCGGAAAAATTGCATTTGTCGCAAGCGGATATTGTTTTAATCGGTAGTTATTTTTTATTGCTTCCTTTGATCTTAGAAGTCCCCTTGGGTTTATTATCAGATGTTTATGGAAGTAAGCGCGTTATTTATACTGGGCTGTTTTTCTTTCTTTGCGGTTTTTTAGCTCTTTTTATGAATTATGCATATTTTGCTTACGCCACTTATTTGTTGTGTATCACATTAGCGGCCGCTTGTTTCTCAGGTGCGGAAGATAGTTTACTCTTTTCTGTAGTACCAAAGCATCGCACACTGTTTTCCGTTAAGTCCGAAGTGGCTGCTGTTACCTATAGTGTGACAACGGTACTTATTTTTTTAGGGGGAATACTTTATTATGTGCATCCTGCATTGCCTGTAATTTTTCAAATCCTTTCATTAATTTTTGCTATTTTTATGTTTTCAAAACTGACGAAGGGATTAGATAGTTTTCATATCAACGCTCATCCGAGTATTTTCACAGTTATGTGCGCCAGCCGTAAAGAAGTCAAAAACCCTTATCGCTTCACTCTTGTTTTTTTAAGTGCAGTTTCAGCTTTTGCTATTTTGGTTAATAATCGAACTGTTTCTATCGCATTTTCTGATTTTTTGCCATTTCAACCTGCTATTTTGGTTTCGATTATTTTTATCATTGGGAATTTTTTTTCAGCAAGTTCCAATATATTGTTTCAGAAGTATTTTTCAAAGTTTCAAAATCCTATTTTTCCCGTCTTAATGATTGGTTGTATGGTAACCATTGCTTTTTTTCTCATGTCATTTCAAATCATTGCGGCTCTTATATTAGGATTTTTACTGCTATGTGTTTTTAAATCTGCTTATCGATCTTATCTGTCGTCTCTTCTTATAAATTCACTGATTGATCCCAAAGCTATCGCGACTGTTTTATCATTTACAGCCATTATTACAGCTGTTGTATCCTTTGCATTCAGTTTTTTATACGGTCATGTTTTTTCAACATTCTGGCAAGCTAATTTGTGGTTGGCAGTGATTATGGCTGTGATTTTTGGGGTGTCTGCTTTAATTATTTTTGTCAGAAAACAAGAAATCATTTGGTTACAGCCTGAAAATGCACAATCGTCAAAACAACATTTCTTGAAACGCAAGCATCAAGAGTTTTGCTATGGGCAAATTTATCCGGAAGCATCGTGCATTAATGAAAACATCAAGGATGGCTCTTTTCGACAAAGTCTCTATCCTGCACCAAATTTGATAACACTTTGCGATGAAATAGTCGAATGGGAGTTTATCCGGGGTACTGTATTGAGCCAAATGGATTTGCTACATCAAAAGGCGATTATTGATCAAATCAATAAGATCTTTCAAGATCGATTAAGCAAGAATATAATCTTATCACATGGAGATTTACATCCTGATAATATCATTGTTACTTCTGATAGTTCTTTTATGGTAGTGGATTGGGATTTATGTCAAGAAGCCAGTCCGGAATTGGATATCTTAACATTTTTCACCAGTCCAAGATTATCTCTCAATTTAGAAGAACGGATAGACTATATTTCTCATTTGCTGTCTATATCAAAGGATGAAGCTTTACCAATGATAAAAGCGTTTGTGGCTAAAAAAATTTCTGATCTTTCTCTATACCAAAATATTTTCATGAAACAATTAGTATTGGATTATATGAACTTGAATAAGAAATTTCATGGGCGATAATATTGTAATTTGTAATGAAAATTGCAGTGCGGGCTGCAATCATTGTCCGTATTCGATGGAATATATGGTGAGAGATGACGCGTTGCCTGAATCTTTATATACAATAAATGACATAAAATCTGATTTTATTATTCTTTCTGGTGGAGAGCCTTTTGAGCTCGATTATGATTTACTTCATAAATATACTTGTATGTGTCTCATTTGCAAAAAATATTTTCGGATTGCAACAGGGGGGCACATCTATATTCAACCATATTTGAAGCTATTAAAGAGTAATCCGTTCTTTTTAGGGATACAAATAGGCACAGATGTTATTTCAGAGATAAGAAATCTAGACAGTAAAAAATATAAACAAACGTGGGTGCGTAACATAGAATGTATGAAAAAAGATAGCGTACCATATAGTGTGACGATTACTTTATCGGAGAGATTCGATTTGGCAGAAGTGTTAGCTCTAATACGTATCGCTACTCCCGAGTTCATTTTAGTTAATTTTGAAAATAGAAAAAAGTATGAGAATAGATTTCAGTTAAATATGATACGGGATTTTTTTTCTGGCTGTGAGATAAAATATGGATATACGCATCAGAGTTTACACCAATAAATATAAACTATCGGATTCTTTTCACAGTTCTTCTGGTGTGTTAGTTGAAAAAACAGAACTGATAATTTTATTTACTGCTCAGGATAAAGTTATTTCGCCCTTTGCTATGGAGTTGCCATTGTCACCTAGTCACGGAGAAATGCCGGACGATTTTATAAAATCTGTAAATGAACGATCAATAAATAAAAGTAAACACTTTGCAAATTCTTTAAGCTATTTCTTTGGGTTGGAAGATTTTTTTAAAAAAGTTGAAATGGCTAAAATTATTAATTCTGGATTAATGAAATCTATTAAAACGATAGGAATAGGTGCAATTATTGATGATGAGATACGTAATTACGATTTGATAAAATTGAAATCATCGAATCAGTATTTGGATGATACAATTGCAATTGTTAATGAAAACAAAAATGTAAAATTTATTATTGATTTCAATGCAAGTATTAATTTTGAGCAGTGGAATTATTTTATTGATAGGATAGATAAGAATAATTTGTTTGGAATAGAACAGCCTGTGAAATTTCCTTCAAAAATTCCAGATTTGGGTTTCTTAAATATCGCTGATGAGACATTCGTGAAATGTGGTTATGAAAAAATTCACGAATATGGCTATAATGCTTTTGTCTATAAGCCATTTGCAAGTAATATTAAAGAATTATATAAGTGTTTTGAGAATAAAAATAACTACGTTGGTATGGTTGGAAGTAATGTTTCAGGCCCTTTAGATTGTAGTTTTTGTAACATCATAAATCATTATATGCCTACCAAATTAGCAGGAAATCGTGCAAGTAATTTTGAAGCGCATCCGTTAAATAATAAAACTGAGGATTTAATGAGAATTCGAGAAAAAAAGATATCTCTCTCTGATGAATTGTTTATTTATCTTGATAAATTTTGCCAAAAGGTATCGGATTTGTATTTTGATATGAATCAATTAAAAGAAATTGCTACAAATATATAGTATTTCCCACTCTGAAGCAGCTATGTTTCGTGAATAGATATAGGACATACCGATGGAAGAACGATATGGTGCTTGTCTCATGTATCGGGATCTTATATACTAAAAGTGTCAAAGATGGTGGCAAAATTGGCTTTGATTTTTTTGATATTAGCAGTAATTTAAGCAGCAACTTGCCTTTTTTATTCAAGATTTTTGATGAGAAAGAATTATAGGTATTTCAGTTTGATGTAACTCAAAATAAGCGAACGGTATTTTTAAGCTTGATGTTTATTATAAAGCTGAGCTCAACCCCAATCAAAACAGTATGGCAGGTGGACTTATTATCTTACTTAAAAGGGGCTAGCTAAGAAGCATACGCTTGTTATTATATCGAATGTTCTCAATTTGCATTCGATTAAACTTACAAATCAAGATGGCTTTTATTCTAATATCATCAATACTGGGCTTTATAGATTAAACATTCAAGTCCAATAATTCGCAGAACAAATGAGCCATGCATCCAAAATGCCAATTACGAGTAATATAAATCCCAATGATATTGTAGCTGATATTCACTTAATACCATCAATACTCCCAAATGACTCCTATTATCGTAAGGTTTTTTTCTTTTCTCTTGAGATCATCACCAACGTCATAAAAATATATTTTACCATGCTGTTGCACGTTTGGATTTTTTACAAAAATAGAAATTTCCATAGAGTAGCTCAAGATCCTAAACAAAAATATTAAAATATAATGTTTTTTATTTTTTATTATTAAAAAAATAACATAAACATTGGAATAACTCTCCAAAAGCAACAAAACTCTTTGTAAGAAGAACTCTGATCATTTTCTTTGAAAAAAGAGCAATGAAGAGAATGTCACTAAAAAGAGCGTTGAGCGATTGGCTTGAAAAACTGTCAAAAGAGATTTCTCTATTGTGTGGTCCTATGATTTTTCACCAAGGTGAGCTATTCATAGCGTTTTGTAGGCCGACCGCCTTTTGGGTTTTGTCTTCATAAATTTCACGAAGATAGTTGTAACAGCATAAAAGCTCTAAAGTTTGTTAAATAATTCCTTATGTTTTGGATTGGCTTGGCTTAAATGCACCCCACCACCTGTTACAGATCCCAACATGGCTTTTGCTGGTTTTTGGTCTGTTTTGCAACCATTGGCTTGTAAAAAGGTTCTATGAATGGCGAAAGAGCCAGCGCCCTTAACAAGAGCCACCAACGCGGTCAGTGTAACCCCAGAGGGGTGCGAACATTTGTCGTAAAAGCGTAAATCAGGAGGCAAATCACATGTAATACCCCGCATACGTAAATAGGTTTCTGCTAAAGTGTTTTTAATTGGTTGGCTTTGTTGCCAAATTGCTTTTGCTCTCTCTGCTTTCTGTTTTGCTCGTTTGAGATCAGCACAAAACTG
>NZ_JBHIRL010000037.1:0-5682 GCF_042197145.1 Bartonella sp. AA56HLJMS
AATCTTGAGACATTACCGGCTTCTTTAGACAGCCCTCGTTGGCAAAGTGGCGCACCCATGCTTGGTGCTTTTGATGACCAAAATCGGCTTGTTATGTTTACAGGTGCGCCGATGGAAGCAACGGTTGTTTCGCAAGAATTGGGAGCACCAGATGGAAGTTTTAACTTTATCACGAAGATGTTTGCTGAAGTTGATACGACGGAAGGTCTTTTAAGCATAGGAGAGCGTCGGCTTCGCAATAATCAGACACCGATTACATGGCACCAAGAGAGGGCATGTTCATATGTCACGGGTGCTTATCATGGTCGTTCGCGCAATCGTTATCACCGCTTTAAATTGCGTATTCCTGAAGGTGTTCATTGGAACCATATTACGGGATTTAATGTGGATTTACGTCCTTTAGGCAGAGGGTAATGGCAAAAGTCTTTTTGACCACGTCTTGGGATATGGAGCGTATAGCGCCTTATCTTGAAGACATCATTGCATCCTTTAGAGAGTATGTAGAGCGTTTCAAACATGAAATCACGTTGCAAGAGCTCATTGAAGCGATTTGCAGCGGCAAGAAACAGTTATGGCTTGTTTTGGATGATGACGAGCGCTTTTTAGCGGCAGTCACGACCCAGATACAGCAGACAGTTTTAGGAAAGAAGCGCGCTCTGATTTGTGAGTGTAGTGGCAAGGGCGTTCTTAATTTGGTTGATAATTTGCAAGTTGCAGAGGATTGGGCACGTGAGAATGGGGCTTTTGAGATAGAGATTTTAGGGCGTTTAGGTTGGAAGCGCGCATTGGACAAGCAAGGCTATGGCATAGCTATGCTTTATTACAGGAAGGAATTGTGACATGGGGAGCAAGACACCAACAACGACAGAACAAAAGCAGGTACAAACAAGCGCCCCTCCTACTTGGATGCAGAATGTATTTAAGCGTGGGGGTGCGGATGCATATAATCTGTATGATACAGGGATGGGTGGTAATGTGTATGGGGGACCTCGTGTTGCACCTTTAAGTGCTCCAACTTACCAAGCAATCGGAGGTCTTGGAGCTATTCCTCATCATTATCAAAATCGCTCTTTGATGAATACAATCTATAATCCAACGTCGGCAGCCATGAATCTTCGACATATGGCCTCTGGTGGTATGATGGGAGAAAATTCGTATTTCAAACAAGCACTTCAAGAAGCATTAGATGATTCAGACACTCAAATTAACAGATATTTCTCAGGGATTGGTCGTTATGCAACTCCTGATCACAGAGAGGAAGTGCGGAAAGGAAGAGATTCTATATACGCTCGTGCTATGTTAGAGCAATATAATCGTGATGCGGACCGCATGATGCAAGCCAATGCCATGATAGACCAAGCCAATCAAAATCAATTGGGTGCCTCAAATAACTTCTTACAGGGTTATGGGAATGCCTATTCCAATGCCATACAAGGGGGAGGTGTGCTTGATGCCCACAATCAACGCCTTGTTGATGCCAATAGAGAACGTTGGCTGGAACAAGACAATAGCGGCTGGAATAGGTTGAATATGCTTATGAATGCCGGTCATGGTTTTGCAAGGAATTACGGCACGACGACGAATAATCATACAATCTCTAAGATAGAGGGCAATAATCCGTGGAAAAATGTAGGGGCTATAGGTTCTTTAGCACTTCAAGCAGCACCGATGGCTTTTGGTTACATGGCAGGTGGTCCAATGGGAGCAGCGTTGGCAGGAGGAGCATCCAAGTTTTTTTTAGATTACATGAATCAAAAGAAAGCTCTGGAGAATAATTAAAGAATAGTTTTGTAGGAGAGTGTGATGGCATTTCCATTATTATTTCCATTAGCTGGGGCAGCTTTTATGGCAGCGAGAGCTGCGCCTCATATTTTTAGATATATTGCTCCCAAAGCGGTTACAGGGGCGAATAGATTGGGACAATTAATAACAAAGAACCCCGTGGGGAATTTCATAACAAAGTACCCCAAAACCTCTCTATTTATGACTGGAATGTCAGGTATTGAAAGTATGATGACACCAGAGAAAGCACAAGCCCCATCCAACCCCTATTTACAGAATAGTCTGAATCCATATGGACCATTTATGCCCTATACGGCTCCTAAAGCGGAAATGCCTCTTGGATTTGATCAACATCCACCCATGCCAAATGCACTAGAGAGTACTCCACAAGAACTAAAACCTCATATTAATGAACAAACGCAACCATTAGCACCCGCTTCCCCAACACCGACTCCTGAACTGACAGATGCAGAGAAATTTTTACAGTCCAATACTTATAAGTTTTTTCAATCAGATGCGTATCAGAAGCTCAAAGATCTTTTTGCAGGTATGGCAGAATCTTCATCAGACGGTTCTGGGTGGGATGCGCTTGCAAGTGGTGTGAAGCATCTTAATGAAGGTGATAAACGAAGAGAACAAGTCAATCAAACCGTCGAATACCTAAAATCTAAAGGTTACAGCGAAGAAGAAGCTGCTATCATGGCACGTAATCCGCAAATGCTTAGTGCGATGCTAACAGGTGGTGATAAACCTCAGTTAGATAAAGGTTATGAATGGGATCCCAATTCACAACTAGGTGAACGTAGAGCGAGACCGGTTAAGGGGTCGATGCAGGAACTTGAGTATAATCAGAAAAAACGAGACATAGAAGAGTGGGAAATAGGTAAGAGAAACACTGCTGCTGTAGCAGCAAAAGAAATTAATCATATTGTGGATACAGTTAACAATGCTCTTCAAATTATAGAGAAGAATCCCAAAAAGGCTGCTGGTAAGGTCGGTGCTTTTGCTCAGATTTTCCCCGATACTGCTGCAAAAACATTAAAAAATAAATTAAAAACGCTTGAAGGTGGTGTCTTTGTTCGAGTGATTGAAGCAATCAAAAAGCAAAGTGACGGCGGGAAATTAGGCGTTGGACCGTTATCTAATGAAGAAAGCAGGCGCATAGTAGCATCTTATGGTACTATGGACATTAGCGATAAACCAGAAGAACTATATAAAACGCTCTTAAAAATCAAAGATATGTTTGATCTTTTTAAAAAACTGAATGATGAGGAAATTTATAGGTTGTCAAATGGAATGGAAGTAAGACCGCGTCTAAAGTATTCTGCTCAATATGCTAATCAGTCGATGTCACAAGGAGGTAGTGCAAACTTGCCAACTACAATTAGCAGAGCAAATATTAAAAAACTTGCTATTGGAGATAAAGCAACCGTTCATGATGGTAAAGATTTGTATGAAATTATTAGGGATAGTTAAATGGTTCAGCATAATAATACTCATCAAGATTTTCCAGATTTTGGTACTGGAATAAGAATTATACGCCGTATCCCTAAACATGAATACGAAAAATCGGTAGAGGAACCATTTCCAGATTTTGGTACTGGAATAAGAGTTATACGTCGTATCCCTAAAGATGAATACGAAACATCATCCCAACATCCCGAAATAAGTAGCAGTGAAGCTTTTTGGAATTCTTTAAAGCATGGATTGAGTTTTAATTTAGATGATGAGATTGCGGGGATTACAGCGGCAGGACGTGATTCTGATGATGAGTTGGCAATAAAGGCTTTTTTGAAGGGGCTTTACAACTATTGGACTGGAGATAAGAAAACCATAGAAAAATATGAGAAAGAAGCCAATAGAATACGTGATTATTATCGTAGGATGAGTGATCAACATTATTGGACTTCTTTTGCTGGAAATGCTTTAGGGTCGGCAATCCCTTCCCTTGCGACTTTAGGGGGAGGATTATTAGCCTCAGGAGCACGCTTTGTAGCGCCTACACTTGCAAGGAATGTGGCGGGGTCAAAATTAGGTCAAGCCTTTTTGAAAGCAGGTCAGTTACCCCCAAGTCGATTTGCAAGTCCATTTTTAGGCATCACGAACAAAACAACATTGCCGCATTTGCTTAAAGTAGGGGCGGCATCTGGTGCATTACATGGAGCGGGAGAAGGTGAAGGACTTGGTAATACACTTACAAGTACGTTATCTGGTGCAGGTTTAGGAGCGGGTGGGGCATTGGCTGGAAGTGCTTTAGCTCATTTAGCTGGTTATCCGGTAAGCGGAATACGAAGACTTTTTTCTCCTTCTCATAAGGAAGGTGTTGCAACAGACACGTTAAGAGCAATCAGTAAACATTTAGGTAAGGAGGCGTCTGAAGAGCTAGGAGAATCTTTTAAAAAAGCAGTTCCTACCGATTACGTAGCTGATCATAGTCCTTTTTTACAGGATCTTGTTTTTGATATCGCGAAAAGAAATCAAGGAGCTTATCTTGATTTGACTAAAAGAGCTGGGCAGAGAGCGCTGGGAGGAGGGGAGCGTATTCATCAGGCAGCTGATAAATACTTTGTTCCTCGTCAAAATGTTACAGGTTTAAAAGATGATCTTATCGCGATTAGGAAAGCAGAACCACATACTCTTTACGAAATAGCTCAAAAAACACCAATAGGAGAACAGCATTATGGTGCTCTTAATGAATTAATGAAGCGTCCATACTTCAAACAGGCTTATAAAGGAGGGCTACAGGAATTCACGAGTGGTGGCAAAGAAGTCAGTTCGTTTTCTTCTGAAAAATTTAATCTCCTTAAAGAAAAGCCCAACATGGGTGTTCTCCATGAAACGAAGGTTAAACTTGGTCTTATGAGAGATGAAGCCGAGAAGATAGGAGATAATAGTAAAGTTCATACCTTAGTTGGCATTCAGAAAAAGTTATTAGAGCTTATGGATGATATATCGCCTAAATATAAGAAGGCACGATCATTGTATCATCAATATAGTTCACGTTTAGATGCTATGGATGAAGGTTCCAAAATCCTTAGCAAGTCGGTTAATAAGGATGAGTTCAGTAAAATCTTTGATGAATTACCAAAGGCACAACAAGAATACTTTAAAAAGGGTTCAAGGGCAGAACTTTTACAAGGCATGGGTCAAACAAAAGACGAAGTATCCAAGGCAAAGGAGATTTTTGGTACGAATGATCTGTATAAACGATTTGCAAAGATTTATGGAGCCGATAAAGCTTCTGCGGTCAAGAAGGTTGTCGAAAAAGAAGCTAATTATGCAGATTTTTATAACAGAATACCAGGTCGTGTAGCGGATGAAAAGATATCTTTTACGCATAATGTCAGTATGCCAACGGGTAAACGTGATGCAGCTGTACAATTAGCAAAAGCTGCTGGGAAGGCAGCTTGGGTTCCTTTCAAAGAGGCGGCGTTTAGAGAGCGTCAACGGATTGAAAAGGATGTTGTCAAATTGTTAACAGGGGGGACACAGATTAAGAATGATCAAATTGTAGCTCTCATTCAACGCATGGTAAACGCGCATCATAAGGGATATGCGACAAAAGAATGGTTCAAAAAGCTTTCTGCTGCTTTGTTTGGAGGTGGGGGAAAAGCCTCAACGGAGGAGTTGAATTTATTGAGTGCATTTGAGTAAGGGAGGAGATTAGGCTATGACCCGTTCTAGTCCTTCTGTTAATCAAGCGATCCGTCAAGCAGCAGTGCGTTATGGTTTGCCAGAGAGTTATTTGTACCGTGTTGCGCAAGTGGAAAGTGGAGGCAATCCGAATGCAAGGAATCCCCGTTCTTCTGCGGGTGGGTTGTATCAATTTATAGACAGTACCGCCAAGCAATATGGTTTGCAAGACCGTTTTGACCCCATGCAAGCGGCAGATGCCATGGG
>NZ_JBHIRL010000038.1:0-5578 GCF_042197145.1 Bartonella sp. AA56HLJMS
GGTTTCGTGGTCAATATTATTTAAAATCGGTATAATTTTCTTACGCAGATAGTGTTTACCACCCATCCACGCAAACAATGTTTGTGTAAATTCTTGTTTCATCATATTTTTAAAGGAGAGATTTGATATCTAACTTTTTGTTATCCATCTTTTAAGATGTGAGAAGCTATTCTCTATGGCGTCCACGCAACGGGAAAAATCTATTACAAACATAAAGACAATAAAGGCTATCAATTTCATGATGCGTGACATCATCTTTAAGCCTTGATAGGTCTCTATCATCTCGTGAAGGAGCTGTTGTTCTGTTTCTGTAAGATCTTTATCTTTGCTGCTTCGTTTCTTGACCATCTTTCCAACCACATAAATGGGCTCCCTGCTTGTTATGCTTCAAAATATCTCTTGCAAGGTTGGAACTGATGACCTCAACATCCTGATTATCCAAATAAATGGGCAACCAGCCACCACAAGAAACAGACCTATTTGCCGCGCACCCAACGAGAAAGTTCAGAGCGCACACCAGCATCACTTTTTCGATTAACTTCATTTTCTACCTCAAGACGGGTTGTTGCTGTCTTTAAAGCATTCTCTGTTTGCTTTTGCCGTTCGCTTTGCTTGCCAAGCTGAAAAGCCTTGGCTAAAGCCATAAAAAAAACGGCTAAAGCCGCTGTAAACATAAGAGAATATTTCTTTAGCCAAAAAATCATAAGCGTTGCTCCCCAAACCGCTTGGCGACAATCACTATGCCCGTTACAGCCGCTAAAACCATGATACCTGCTAAAGCCCATTGCACCGGACCATTGCCAACCAACAAGCCTCCAAACCCCGAACAAGACCCTATAATCGGGGCAAGTGCTTCTATCTTTAAAAGACCGCTTGCTGTTTTCGTTTCTACCCTTTGATAATTCGAAGAAACATAAGCCCCTTTTACCCATAATCCCGCTTCTGCTGCTCGACGGTTGGCTAAACCCGCAAGAGGCTTCCCACCGACCTTATTCCATTTCTGTAATTCTAAGGGTACGGCTTCATAATCCCCTTGATTAAGCTTCTTCAACAAGGTTGACTTGCGAAAAGCAGCTGTTCCTACATTATAGCAAAATGAGACCAATGCCGCGAATTGGCAATCCGTTAACGAAACCGTCACCGATTCCTCTACCGTCTGCTCAAATTGCTTTAAGTCTTCACAAAGGATTTCTTCTGCTTGCTTTTGGCTAATACACATGCCTTTTTTGACAAGGGGGTGACCCGCATTGCTGGTGTGACCATAACCAATCGTCCAGACACATGCCGTGTCTCTATATGCCTCTAAACGCAAACCTTCCCATTGTTTGATAAGCTCTAATCCTTCTTTCGATATCTTTCTCATCTGACGCTCCATAAAAAAAGCCCCACAAAAGTGAGGCGGCATAAAAATGTTTTCTTATGATCTCTATTGGCTATGCTCTTTGATCAGCTGCTCGACTTCTTCAACACGAAAGCCAAGTTGAAAGAGCGGCGCATAGTCGCTTTCCTGTAATTCATACTGACAACGCTTTTCTACAAAATCACCATTTGAATCAAACGGCATGGTTGTTGTTAGACAAACCTTATGCGTGTCATCTTCAATCCCCTCTTCTCCCTCTCCAAGCTCTTTAACAAAAACCCAATAAAAACGTGTTGCTAAAAGATTCCCTAGCCTTCTTACTGTTTCAACTTTGTCAAAAGAAAGCATGTTCAGATAATCTTCTTTGCTATTTAAATGTTCTGGATATTCTATCATCTCTCCCTCCTAAACAAAATGACGCGTATGGCTACATCCACGCGCCGCAACTTGTTCATTTCCACCATTGACGATCATGGTGGCTCGAGTAAAACGCCCATTATCCGTTGTATTACTCCAGCTACCACCCCCTAAAAATGCTCTCATTTCAAACGTATTTTGCGTACGGCTTATGGGTATAGGAAACGTGCCCGATAAAAATTGCCAAACATAACCGCAACCATCCTCACAACCGATATGCGAGATCATTCGACGATTCGCCGTATCCTTATATCCACCTGAAACCTTAGAGGTTGGTTCTTTCTTGCCAACAATATGTGTCTTTTCATTGCTTCCATACATAGCAGAAGCAAACGCTTCATCACTCAGTAAAGATTTTTTAACACGCGCCATATCTGTTACATGTTCGGTATAATTACGGTTTGTTGTTATATTGGTACGATACATTGATTTCGTATTTTCACCCGTCCCTGATTGAAGATAAATATCAACCCAAAGATCTGTAGAGGGGTCATAAACCATACCTTCTGGTGAACTATGCGGACGGTAATTGAGACACCAAACTGAATTGGGTAAAATATCCCCTGCTCTATAACCAGACAATGGATGACCGGAAATCGTACCAACATCCGCACAAAGCGTATGAAACCCTCCTATCTTTCGCGAATTACTCACTGTGTAATTCCTTGGATACGTAGAGTTTTCTGATAAAACAAATTTATGAGACTGTCTTCCATCAGAAACCAAATAAACATAATAATCCTTCCCCGCCGAAATAGAAGAAACGTTTATTATTGTATCTTCCGTATAACTTGCAACCAAAGTATCATTGCCTAATGCCAAGGTTATACGCGTTCCTTTCTTCAAGGTGAGTTGTTTTTTCCCTGTTGCAATAAGAAACGGCGTGGAAATTGAAAGAACCGTTAAATTGGACTGTTTCAGTAAATTGTTTACCTCTTCCGCTAGCGCTTTTGCCTGTGAAGCTACTGTATGAGCTGTTGTCGCTGTTTCCAGAGAACTCTTGATACCACTAAGCTCTTTCTTCATTGTATCGGCGGTTGTTTTGGCTTCTTCTGCTGTCCTTTTCGCTCTATCGGCTACTTCCTTGGCTTTTTCGGCTTCGCTCTTGGCTTGATAGGCTTGTGAATCTGCCGACTCGGCTTTTTTCTTGGCTTCTTCTGAGTACATCCGCGCTAAACTTACGGGGGCTTTAAAATTCTCAACCACTTGGTTGATATCGATAACCCTACTCCTCGCAGACGAGGCTATTTTCTCTGCATTTTCTGCCTGATTGCGCGCTTGCGTCGCATCATGTCTTGCATAACCAGCAGACTCCTTGGCTTCCTTGGCTATTTTTTGTGCCTCTTCCGCTTCTTCTTCCAAAGACGCTGCTTTTTTACCCGCTGTTTCGGCTGCCCTCTGCGCTTGTTCTGCTATATATTTTGCATTACTCGCTATTTCCTTGGCTTTTTCTACTTCATTCTTGGCTTCATACGCTCGGTCATCGGCTTTCTCTGCTATTTTCTTGGCTTCTTCACCTGCCATTTCTGCTAATCTTGCTATAGTCTTAGCGTTATTGGCTGCTTCATTCGCGTCGTAAGCTTTACTCCACGCTTCATTCGCTGTGCTTTTTACTTTTTCCACCTCACTACGCGCTTGCTCCGCATCATGGTTAGCATAACCTGCTGTCTGTTTGGCTTCTTTTGCTATTTTTTGTGCTTCTTCTGCGGCTGCTTCTAAAGACGCGGCTTTTTTACCCGCTGTTTCAGCTGCCTTTTGCGCCTCTCCTGCTGCATATTTTGCACTATTAGCTATTTCCTTGGCTTTCTCTACTTCACCCTTAGCTTCATACGCGTAGTCATTGGCTTTCTCCGCTATTTTCTTGGCTTCTTCACCTGCTGTTTCCGCTAATCTTGCTATAACCTTGGCGTCCTTCGCTGTTTCATTCGCGCTGTGGGAATTACTCCACGCTTCATGAGCTTTGTTGTCTGCTGCTTCGGCTTTTTTCTTGGCTTCGTCTGAATACATCCGCGCTAAACTTGCTATAGTCTTAGCGTCACCTGCTACTTCCTGCGCTTTATTGGCATTACTCCATCCTTCATGAGCTGTACTTTTTGCCTTTTCTACCTCACTGCGCGCTTGTGCCGCCTCATGGTTAGCATAACCAGCTGTCTGTTTGGCTTCTTTCGCTATCTTTTCAGCTTCACCCGCTACTGTCTCTACCTGTGATGCCTTCTTTTGTGCACCATCAGCTACCTTCTTTGCCTCGTCCGCTGTCGACTTCGCACTATTGGCTAATTGTTTTAGACCATCCAAAGCACCTTTCGTTTCTTCTGCTACCTTCTCTGCTGCTTCCGCTTTACTCTTTGCTGCTGTAGCTATACCCTTCAACGCCTCCACACTCGCTTCACCTGCCGTTTCTCCTGAACGCACCGATGCTTCTGCTGCTACCTTCGCTTCGTTGGCTATTCGTGTTGCTTCTGTTGCACTCTGTTGCGCTTGCTCGGCTTTCGTCTGTGCACTATCCAACGCACTTTTGGCTTCTAAGGCTGTCGCTTTGGCGCTCCTTGCTTCTTCTTTTGCTTCTTCTGATAAGCTTTTTGCACTAGAGGCGGTTTGACTTGCTTGTTCACTCGTGGATTTCGCCTCAGTCGCAACAGTCTCTAAATTTTCTGCTTTAGATTTCGCATCGCTAGCCTCTTTTACAGCTTGCTCTACTTTCCCTGTCGCCTTATCAACGGCGCTTTTCGCTTCCTCCGCCAAACCCTTCGCCTCAGATGCCGTACTCTTAGCTTCTCTTGCTTCTGTTAATGCTGTAGTCGCTGTAGATTTTGCTTCATTCGCAACTGCCTCTACACTTTCGGCTTTAGCCTTTGCTGTTTCTGCTGTCTCCTGTGATGCTGCTGCCAACCGTTTTGCTTCTTCTGATAATGTTTTAGCTGCCTCAGCAATCCCTTTCGCATCATTGGCTATACTAGATGCCCCGCCCGCTGTTGTTTTCGCAGAAGTCGCTTCTCTTAATGCCTGTTCTGATGCCTTTTGCGCCTCTGTAGATGCCGTATTCGCTTTTTCCGCTAAACCTTTCGCCTCTTCTGACGTGCTTACAGCTGCCTCTGATTGTGATTTGGCTTCTCTTGAAGCTGTTAATGCTGTCTCTACTCCCGCTTGTACTTGTGAGGCTGTTTTTGTGAGTTCTCTAACAGAAGATGTCGCACCTTCTGATAACTCTTTTGATTGTTCTGCAATATCCTTGGCATCATCGGCTGCCTGTTTGGCTCCATCTGCCTTTAGACTTGCTTGCATGGCTACAGTCTTAACTTCATGACACGTTGCTACCGCCGTCGCTGCTACTTGCGTCGTCTCTGTTGCTGTTTGTGAAGCTTCTCTTGCTGTTTGTTCTGCACGCGTTGCAATGGTCTTCGATTCATCGGCTAACCTCTTGGCTTCGGTCGATAAATTAACAGCATTCTCACTGCTCTGTTTGACCTCTTCAAAACGTTGTAATGCCGTAGAAAGGGAACCTTTCGTACTATTGATTTCCCCTGAGGCTCTATCGACTGCTGCTTTTGTCTCTTCTGCCATGCGCTTCGCTGCATCAGAAGTATTCTTGGCTTCTTCTGCTAAGCCATTGGCTGTATCCGCTGTCTCTTTCGCAAGGCTAGCCGTTGTCGTCGCTGCTTTAGCTTCTTCCTTCGCTTCATGAGACGTCGTAAGCGCTGTTGTCGCTGTTTGAACTGTTTTCGTCACTTCGCTAAGCGCTTGTTCCGAAACCCTCTTCGATTCTTCTGCAACCTGTTGCGCGCCATTCGCACGCGACATGGC
>NZ_JBHIRL010000039.1:0-5349 GCF_042197145.1 Bartonella sp. AA56HLJMS
GACTGGACAAATGAAGTGATCATTGCGCAAGAGTTGACAACGGCTTGCGAAAAAATCAATCCTTATCAAAATTTTGCGACCTTGCCTGGTACAGTAACCCTTGAACCCGCGACAGACTTCTGGCATGAACAGCGCACCGATTGGCTCTCAAGCGTGACCAATCAAATCATTATGGGAAAACATCGCGGCAGAACTATCCGTAACACAGAAGTGCGTGATGACTTGGTCAATGCACATCAAGAACAAACCGACTTTTTAAGACAAATTACCCTTCACTTTAAAATTGAAGGCTTTGGCAAGTTAGAACAATTAGAAAGCCTCATCTTTGATGGTGTGAATGTTTTGCCAGCGAGCCGCCTTGTTGCCGATAGCAAGGGCACCCTTGAAGGAACTTTTAAAATTCCACAAAACATCACCGCTGGCACAAAAAATGTTGTGGCACGGGGGAAAGGTGGAACCATTGCAACGGGGCTTTTTACCGGTCAAGGTCTGATTGATGTGAAAGTGATGCGGCGCACCACCACTGTGAAAATATGGATGCAATTTGACCCACAAGCGCAAGTCTTTACCCCCGATGAAACACGGCAAATCACCGGTATTGACTTTCATCTTTGCAAAATCGGTAATGAGAAGCATGATTTGGTGATTGATTTGGTCACTACAGAAAACGGTTATCCGACCGCCGATATTCAAGCACAAAGCTTTTATTCTATGAAGGGCGCAAAGCTAGGTTGGGCAGAGGCACGCTATGATGTCCCTTTGTTAGTCCCTAATGACCGTCTCACTGCTTTTGTCATTAAAACCGATGATGCTGATCATGCCGTTTCACTAGCAAAGCTTGGAGATTTTGATGCAGAACACCAAAGATTTGTCTCAAGTCACCCTTACGTGACCGGTCCACGCTTTTCTTCTGTCAATGCTAGGAGCTGGACCGCTCATCAAGATGAAGCCTTAGCCTTTCGAGTGCTGGCGGCACGCTATAGGCAAACAGAAAAGATTGTCGATTTAGGCACCTTTGACCTTGTGGACTGCTCTGATTTGCAAGTACGCGCAGCCATTGAATTGCCTTCAAGCGATTGTTCTGTCATCTTTGAAATTGAAAGAAACAATGGCACAATTTATCAACTCCTGCCCTTTCAATTGCTAAGCCTTACTGAATATATCAGTGAAAAGGTAAAGCTCCGCGCTATTCTCAAAGGGACAGAGAAGCTCTCACCCGTCTTGTTTGCGCCTGTTCAATTGATTGCGGGGAAGATCCATAAAGAAGCCACTTATGTCACGCGTGCTTTTGCCTTTGGTGAAAAAGCAAGATTGACCAGCTATATCAAAACCTTTTTACCGGGCGGTGCAACCTTTTCACTGGAGATGCAGCTGGATGATGGTGCTTTCACCCCTTTGAAATTAGAGGAAACAGAACAACTCGCTGAACCGCTTTGGACAGAACGAAAATTTGTGAGCAGTGACAAAACAGCCAAACAAGCGCGCTTGAAATTGACCCTTACCGGTGGACCTGCTGCGCCGGTCCATGGTGAGTGATTTTGGCGCTGGCATATTATAATGGGAAAATGAGACATGACCAAAACCAAAAAACTCGACATGGAATTGCCGAAAGAAGGACGCTTTATCAGTTCTGAATTCCCAATCTTGCGGGAAAACTTGACCAAAATTGATCAAGCTCTTTTGGCTGTTGAGGAAAAGGTAAACGAAAAAGCACCTTCAAAACACACGCATACAATAAGTGATATCGCAGATCTTGAAGCAGCCCTTAAGGGCAAGATGGCAGCGGATAAAACCTTCACTTTTTCCGATTTAAGCGATATCGAAGGCGCAAAAGATGCTGCCAACAATTATGTTCTCTATAAATCAAGCAACAATAACTTTACCTTTGGCAGTGCTGTATCTTTGCTTGGTTCTCATCAACATAAAACTGAAGATATTGTGGGACTTGATGATTTTAGAGCTAAGATCAACGAAGATCTCACAAGCTATGGTCGTTTAGCCAGCCCCAATGAATGGCAGAATTATAATAAATTTACCAGCAAAGTCACTATGAGTGGTGGCTTAGAACTGTTGGGAAACACATCATTGAATATTACCCATAATAACAAAATGATCACTAACTTAAGTACAAGCGGAAGCTCACTTAAAGAACCTTTGAGAGTCGATGGAGAACTTGTTTATACGAAATCAGAAATAGATATTCTCAAGCAGGAAATTAAAAACATCAAAAAAGATTTGATTAATAAACTCATTATTGCCGATGCTGAATTGCTTTATACGCAAGATGGGAAAATTGAATGGCCCAACTGGGTCACGGATAAAACCAAAGTCGAAATTACAGCCTGGGGTGGCGGCGGTAGTGGTGGTTGCTCTTGGTCTTATTGCTTAGGCGGCGGTGGAGGAGGTGGAGGTTGTTCCGTGTGGTACGGCTATAAAGCCAGTTTAAACGGGCATGAGGATATCATCATTGGTAAAGGAGGAACTTCTGTTGCAAAGCATGGTGCGACAGGAAATTCTGGAGGCACAACAACCGTTGGCAAAAATTTTATGACAGCTACAGGAGGAAAAGGTGGTGGAGGTGCTTATTATTCCAGCCCATCATCCCGTTACTCAGGTTCTGGTGGTACTGGAGGAGTTGGCGGGAACTTTGGTTGGGCAACAGATGGTCTCTTAGGACTTGCCAAAGGCGGAAATGGTTATGCTGGAACGAAAGGAATTGATGCAGAAATGAGTGGTAACGGAGGTGATGCTGGGGGCGATACATCAAGGGGTGGCGCTGGAGGAACGGGAGATGGTTACCATACTTCAGGAAAAGCAGGGCGTGGTTTTGGGGGTGGAGGTGCTGGTGCTAACGGGGATGGGCATTACAGCGGTGCTGGTGCTGATGGCGCTGTTCTTATAAGGTTATGGAAAGATTAAATGGATGCACAAGTAACCAAGATATGACAGAAGTCAAATGGATAGCTGTTTTATAAGCAGGCTTACATGTTTTTAGGTCCTTTTATCGCTCTTTCAAAGCCCTTTTAAAGGGCTTTTTTTGACTGACAGTGTCAGGCTTATGGAGCATGGTGATGGTTGTTATTCTCTCTTCATTGATTTGGAGAGCAAGATGGCAACAGAAGTGAATAGTCTCTGCTGCACTGTAGTGAAGTCATTCTTTATCTCTAGAGGGATGCCCCGAAATCATGACTAATCCCCTCTTCTACTCCAAAAATTTTGTAAAGAGATCAACGGCTCTTGGCAAGCCGCTCTGATAACCTATCGCTATGAAAAATCAAGCAGATATATCACAGGAATTATCCTAGAAACACCAAACCAAAGAAAGAAACAAAAAATAGAGGCTGGGCTGGTTGCCCAGCCAACGGGACTTAGTTTAGCGACAAACCCGTCCGATGCAACTCAACTCAACATCGCAGCCACTTCTTATCACTTGGAAACAGTGAGAAGATGGCTAATATAGATGGAAGAGTGTTAAAAAATGATGGATACACTTTGTAAAGAAAAATTAAAATCTGTTGATCCTATCGCACCAGCTGCTGCTTATATTGGAGGCAAAAGAAGATTAGCCAAAACCATTGTCAAAATTATCGAGGACATCCCTCATAGCATTTATGCCGAGCCTTTTGTTGGAATGGGAGGAATATTCTTTAGGCGAAAGTTAATTCCACCTACTGAAGTCATCAATGATCGTTTAGGAGATGTAGTGAATTTTTTTAGGGTGTTACAACGCCATTATCACCCTTTTATGGAATTGCTAGAATTTCAGATCAGTAGCCGTGAGGAATTTCAACGCTTGCGCATGCAAGACCCAAACACTCTCACGGATTTAGAGCGCGCTTCAAGGTTTTTATATCTGCAGAAGTTAAGCTTTAGCGGTCAAGTCGCCAATCGCACGTTTGGAGTTGAAACAGACCGCGGTGCACGTTTTAATCGTTTTAAACTTGAAGCCTCATTAAAGCTTATTTACCACCGTTTAGCAGGTGTTACCATTGAACATTTAGATTGGTCTGAGTTTATCAGGCGCTATGATCGACCAAACACCTTATTTTATCTTGACCCACCCTATTGGGGCGTTGAGAATTGCTATGGCAAGGATTTGTTTAAGTGAGAGGATTACCAGACGATGTCCACACTGTTTGCACAATTAAAGGGAAAGTTTGTTCTGTCTCTCAATGATGTGCCAGAGATCCGAAAAACCTTTAGCCAATTTAAACTAAAAGAAGTGAATACATCTTATACATGTGGTTCAAATAATCCAATGCCGGCTCAAGAGCTGATCATCTCAAATTGCGATTTCTAAAACGAGAAATAATACATATTAAAGGGTCTTTAAATGATCTTTGAAGACCTTTTGAAACCCCTTAAAAATCTTTCAAAAAAATAAATTAGTATAAAACCTAAGCTATCAGACTTTCTAGTGGAATATTGAACTGTTGGTGCAAGTTTTTAATCATGCGCAGTGTTAATTTTCTTTTACCACTCAAGATTTCATAAACACGATTTAAATGACCAATCGCAGGAACGAGATCTTTAGCACTTAAGTTCATTTGTTCCATTCTAAATTTAATAGCTTCAATCGGGTGAGGAGGAGAAACAGGATAGTGTTCTGCTTCATACGCTTCAATCAACAACACAAGAACCTCCATTTGATCAAATTCTGGAGTATTCTCTTTAGGTTGATTGTCAAACATTGCAGACACAATTTCTAAAGCTTCTTGATAATCTCTTTCAGTGCGAAGTGGTTTGATATTCATTTCTTAAATTCCTTTAGTTCTACAGTATTAGCATCAATTGCATCATACTGTTTGTGTGTCCCTATAAATTTTATATAAAGCCAACCTGCTGGATAAAAGATTGAAACAACTAAACGATAATCATTGCCTCTAATATTAAAAACAACACGATTATTCTTTAATATGCTTGCATTTTTATACTTCTCTTTAATGTCATGAGGAGAACGCCACTGCGCATTTTTAGCTTCATCTACCCATGCTTTTAACGGTTGTTCAGCATCAGGATATCGAGCCCAAAAAGTTTGAAGTGTGGAGATTTTAACAATTTTCATAAGTTTATCCTGATTTTTATCAATCTTAGTACCATTTTGGGACCAAGTCAAGATATTTATAAAAAGAAAGTGCTTGTTGAAAACAAACCTTTCTCAAGAGCGGCTTTTTACCTCTCATTTTTCCCATTCATTTTAATTCATCCCTCATTTAAAGGAGCATAAAGTATGGCAACAGGTTTTCTACACGGTGTTGAAGTTGACGAGGTCGACGACGGCACCCGCCCCCTTCGCGCGGTTCAGTCTGCCGTTATCGGGATTGTTGGCACAGCACCCGATGCCGATGA
>NZ_JBHIRL010000040.1:0-5096 GCF_042197145.1 Bartonella sp. AA56HLJMS
CCCATGGCATCTGCCGCTTGCATGGGGTCAAAACGGTCTTGCAAACCATATTGCTTGGCGGTACTGTCTATAAATTGGTACAACCCACCAGCAGAAGAGCGGGGATTCCTTGCATTCGGATTGCCTCCACTTTCAACTTGCGCAACACGGTACAAATAACTCTCTGGCAAACCATAACGCGCTGCTGCTTGACGGATCGCTTGATTAACAGAAGGACTAGAACGGGTCATTTCGCATACTCTATTGAAGCACTAGGACCTAACCCTTTTGCTACAGCTCTAGAAACAATCTTCAAGCCTTCATCCGTTATCACACCGGCTTTATGCCACTTCAAAGCACTTTGAATCAATTTGGCAATTTCATTGCGCTCCATTCCTTTAACGCCAAAAGTTGCTAACTTCGCTATTCCGCGCTCTAGCTCTTGTCTTGCTCGTAGCGCCTCTGGTGCATTCGGATGAAAAAATATGTTTCGTGCTAATTTTAAGCCTTGAGCTGGTATATCAGGAATACTATGTGGTACACGAACTCCATCAAAAACAGAAAACTCAGGAGTGCCTTCAAATTTGCTAAAACCCTCTTTTGCTGCATCAGAATAGAATTGCTCCTGATCTACTGCCTTTTTAAAAGTAGAAAACCGTTCCGGTCCTATGGTCCTTTCAAGATTCTCAGACGCAAGATTTTGTTTTAAAAGTTTAGAAAATTCATTAATAGGGTCATCATTTTTTCTGAGTAAATCATCTAAGGCATCTCTCATACCCATCTGATAGGTATTATTTTGTTTTGTCCAATTCCCTTTAGAAAGATTTTCCTGAACTGCATCCCTTTCAAAACTCTTTTCAAGCTTTGTTCCAAAAGCTTGTCTACCTTCCTCAAAGCTATCTGCAAAGTTTTTGAATTTTGCCGCACTACCGCGTGCTGCTTTGTACGTAGGAGAGATTTCGTCCATTATTTTTACCAAATTTTGTTTGAGGACTTCGTATCCTAAAATCTTTTGGTTATCGCCATGTTTCTTACTTTTTTCGATTAAATCATCAAGAGACTGCTTAGTTTGATCTAATAACTCTATCGTAGGTTTATAGTTTATACTACTAAACCTTCTATCATAAAATCGTCTAGGATTTATACTGAGGGGGTGTTCCTCTAAAGTATTGACAGCTTCTTTAAGAGCTTTTTGAAACCCTTTATTTTCAAAAAGTTTATTAAGAGCCGGATAATACTCTCGTCCTATCGGCGTTTGCCTTGCTTGTTCATAAAGATGATCATGCGCTTCTTTCCCTTGCTGTTTAAGCGTCCTGCTTAAAGTATCGCTATGCTGGTATGGAACAATTGTCTGCTCCATCATATCATCAAGACGTTGAACAGAACCGCCTAATCTTTTCTCATGCGCTTGTTTCAAGAGATTATAAACATCTTCATTTGTTTTAGACGCATTCCACAAAGTCTGTCGTAGTTTTTCATTAATATCTGTCAAAAATACTTCGTGAGGTTCTGAACTAAGACGTTCCGTGATCTTTTGGGTTTTATTATCGTAAAGTTGCTTGGCAACTTCTCTCAAAGCTTTATTTGAAACCTCTTTACGAGCAGGATTAAAATAATTCCTTACAAGTGGAGGCGATTTTAAAGCATTTCCTAAACTACGAACTGCCTTAGAAATACCCATACCTCCTAAAGCAGCAACCGGCGTCAAAACTGCCCCACCAACACCACCGGCTAATGCCGAATTCACCGTATCATTGTAACCTTTTCCTGCACCAGAACCATGTAAAGCTCCAGAACCTGCCCCAACAATAGCTCCCCTACCTAAACTTCCTAAAGTCGAGCCTGCTCGCAAAAAATTTAATGCGGGAATACCCAAAGATGCTAATGTTGGTAAAATCGAACCAGCAATATAAGCACCAGAAGACAACCATGGATATTTTTTTTCTAAGGCTTTTAGGTAAGCGCGCTCCTTAGCTACCCTTCTATTATAAACCTCTTCTGCCTTTTTATCGCCGCTCCAATAATCCGTAAAACCTGCTTCATTGGCTGCTTGTATCTCATCACTATACCCTGCTGTCAAACCAGATATCCCATGACTCCTTAGTGCATCCGACCACGTAAGATCTTTATCATCAAATGAAAAATCATCTGCTGTAAATTTTGTATTAAATGAAGCCGTATCATCATCAACAAGAGGGGAATAAGGAATATAACCCGTTGTTTTTTTTCCTTGATTACCACGACTGTTCTTCACCGAAGACGTACCATCATTATCGGATACATCATCAACAATGCGAGAATAAGGAATATATGCCATTTTAAGCCCCTTTAACCCTTATCTTTCCATCTTCACCAATAAAGCGTGCACCGGAAGGCAATGCATCTTCCTCTTCTTTGCTGGTAACAAGTGGCAAAGCATTACGTCCTTGCTGTGGAGCTTTAGAATGCGACTGTGTGGTAACCTTATCAACACTCTCTTGCGTTAATTCAATGCTGCTGTCTTCTAGCAATTTCAATACGTCTAATTTCATCTTAGCCAAAATCTGATGGATTTTTTTCAACCTAAACAAGAGCTCTTCATGACCCAAGTCGTACTTTATCTCTCCTAAATAGCTCTTTAAGATATCAAGCTCTCTTTCTGTAAGGTTACCAAAACCAGAAGCACCATTGCGTGAATACCGTCTCATCGTTTCTAAACGGTCAATACCTATACGGTTTTTAATGGAATCAAGCAGTGAACGCATATCACGGTGTTGAGGAACCTTAAAAGAAGCTTGCCAATCAGCAAGATTTCCCGTAGCCCAATCACCATTCTCTTCTATATAATTCATAAAACGTTCAATGTCATGGAGTGTATTACTACTGATAGCTTCACTATTTTTAAGATCTATTGTTTCTCGTAGGCGGTCCATTTCTTCTTTAGATCTAGCATCATAACCGCCGTTCACTTTTTGTAATAGAAAAGCATTCAATGCATCTTTATTCCCAGCCATGAACCGCGCCTCTTCTTCACTGTACCCTTTAGATTTTAGATATTCGACGGTCTGATTAACCTGCCCTCTTTGTTTATCTCCTTCGTTAAGACGCTTCACACCACTTGCAAGCGCATCCCACCCAGAACCGCCTGACGGTGCTGCCGACATACCTGCAAAAAGATCTTGAAGCTTTTTATAAAAATCAGACTGGACAAACTTTTCAAAACCAGTTCGAGTATCTACTGGAGAAGTTTGTGACTGTGGTGTTGAAGCTGCCTCTACTATAGGCGTAAGTTGTTTAATCTCCTGTGCATTAGGGAGTGGTGGATGATTACCAACACCAAATGGTATTTCTGCTTCAGGAACCACATAAGGTTCCTTCTTCTCATGATATACTCCATCCGGAACAATAGTTCCTATTTGAGAAGGCGCAAGAGAACCACTCTCAAACGGTTTATCAATAGAAATTGCACTAGGAGTAGCAGGACCTTGATGCTGCTGTATGACTCTCTGCAACAGATTCATTTTATCAATAGGTCTCTCACCAATCTTCGGAATAACCATTCCTAATAGCTTTCGACCATAGATCTCTTCACGCTTTTGGCGTTCTCTTTCTTCTTGAACTGTAGACCATCTCCTTCTATTGCGTTTTAATGTAGGTGGGAGATGTGTACTATGTTGTATTAAACCATCTGCTCCTATTCTAGACATTCTAACTAAAGGATGTTCACCTTGATCAGGAGGAATAAAAAAACGCGAAATGTTATCGAACCAAGAACTTTTTTCCATTTCTTTCTTTCCTATACACCGAATTTTTTGCCTAAAAATGCGCCAAAAGGTTTAGAAATATCAGGGATACCCATAAAACTTGTCGCAAGACCTGCTACTGTCGCAAAATTCTTCCAAGGGTCGTTGCCTTGCATCATAGAGGCTGTATTATTATTCGTTGTCGTGCCGTAATTCCTTGCAAAGCCATGACCGGCGTTCATAAGCATATTCAACCTATTCCAGCCGCTATTGTCTTGTTCCAGCCAACGTTCTCTATTGGCATCAACAAGGCGTTGATTGTGGGCATCAAGCACACCTCCCCCTTGTATGGCATTGGAATAGGCATTCCCATAACCCTGTAAGAAGTTATTTGAGGCACCCAATTGATTTTGATTGGCTTGGTCTATCATGGCATTGGCTTGCATCATGCGGTCCGCATCACGATTATATTGCTCTAACATAGCACGAGCGTATATAGAATCTCTTCCTTTCCGCACT
This sequence comes from Bartonella sp. AA56HLJMS, assembly GCF_042197145.1. Lineage (NCBI taxonomy): Bacteria > Pseudomonadati > Pseudomonadota > Alphaproteobacteria > Hyphomicrobiales > Bartonellaceae > Bartonella > Bartonella sp. AA56HLJMS. The sequence continues at coordinate 4,221 of NZ_JBHIRL010000040.1, forward strand.
TCCTCTCTGTGATCAGGAGTTGCATAACGACCAATCCCTGAGAAATATCTGTTAATTTGAGTGTCTGAGTCATCTAACGCTTCTTGAAGTGCTCGTTTGAAATACGAATTTTCTCCCATCATACCACCAGAAGCCATATGTCTAAGATTCATGGCTGCCGACGTTGGATTATAGATTGTATTCATCAAAGAGCGATTTTGATAATGATGAGGGACACTCCCAAGACCACCTATGGCTTGGGTGGTTTGAGCACTTAACGGCGCAACACGAGGTCCTCCATACACATTACCCCCAATCCCTGTGTCATACATGTTATACGCATCTGCACCCCCACGCTTAAAGACATTCTGCATCCAAGCAGGAGGGGCGCTTGTCTGCACCTGCTTCTGTTCTGTCGTTGCTGGTCTACTGCTCCCCATGTCACAATTCCTTCCTATAATAAAGCATACCTATGCTATAGCCTTGCTTGGTTAGTGCACGCTTCCAACCTAAACGACCCAAGATCTCCATTTCAGAAGCACCATTCTCACGCGCCCAATCCTCTACAAATTTCAAATTATCAACTTGATCAAGAACGCCCTTCCCACTACATTCACAAATCAGTGCGCGCTTCTTTCCTAAAACTGTCTGCTGTATCTGGGTCGTGAATGCCGCTAAAAAGCGCTCGTCGTCATCCAAAACAAGCCATAACTGTTTCTTGCCACTGCAAATCGCTTCAATCAGTTCCTGCAACGTGATTTCATGTTTGAAACGCTCTACATACTCTCTAAAAGATGCAATGATTTCTTCAAGATAAGGGGCTATACGCTCCATATCCCAAGACGTGGTCAAAAAGACTTTTGCCATTACCCTCTGCCTAAAGGACGTAAATCCACA
>NZ_JBHIRL010000041.1:0-4397 GCF_042197145.1 Bartonella sp. AA56HLJMS
CTAAAAATCCACACTTTAACGATATTTCGATAGGCAGAAAAATTCGCTTTAAAAGAACAATGCTGGGAATGTCGCAAAAGAAATTAGGCAGTCAGTTAGGGGTGACTTTTCAACAAATCCAAAAATATGAAAAAGGCTCTAATCGTATAGGGGGCGGGGCGTTTACAAGAAATTGCTGATATTCTTAATGTTCCCATTTCTTTTTTCTACTCCGATCTCTCAACAAAAGAAAATGCCTTGTATTGCTGTGATGAAGGGATCGCAAGTAAAGAAGAGCACATTCTTTTGAAAAGTTTTAGAGAGCTCAAACCTCAAAAACAGAAAGCATTTTTGTGTTTGATTTCCTCCCGCTCTACGCTCTAAAGGATGCATATTCCTGACTTAAGGGCTGCTCTGTAAACAGTCCGGCTTCTGTTGGCGCGGTTTGACCTACTCCTGACCATTCATGTAGTCCACTTTACAAGGCTCTACGGGGCAAGTCACGCCCATTTATTACACACTCTAAAAACACTTAAATATGTGAAGTTTTACATGCCTTATATCAGGGCTCTGAACAACGATGTTTTACGGCACAACATGATAAACCGCGCTTTTTTTCAGTGAACACTAATGCGTATTGTTATTGGGTTTTTTTTCTGTTAAGAAGCATATGCAGTGTCGTAAAAGAGTTAAGTAAGAAATTTAAATAGCGCGTGAAGCATCAAAGAAACTTTGAAAAAATTTTTGAAAAAATTAGTTTAGGAGAGCTTTTTATAAAAGCCCGTCTTAGAGAGGCAGATAAGTCTTTCATCTTAAGATGGTTTGCTTTACGTTTCAAAACTTGATAAAAATTCAAAAAATATAAAAACTTCGAAAAAAATAGGAAGAGAAGCTTTTTCTGGTATGCAGGGGGGAAAATGGTCAATAAATTAGACAAAAAACAGATTATATTTTTAGCATTGCCACTCATCTTTTCAATCATTGTAGCTTTTTTGGTCAATATAACCATCAATAACATTACAGAAAATGGAACGACGCCTGATGCTTATTGGTTTGTAAGATCAAAGCCACTGGATATTTTAATCCTTATTGCATTTTCATGTTCTTCATTCATCTTATTACAAAAAAGGCATATCAGAAAAAATATCACTATTTCGTCCATGATCATCTTTGGTTTGTTTGCAACTTATTATAGTGCAAATGAATATATCAGACTTAGTCCATATGTAGGTCAAGATAATATGACATGGGCGGATGTTCTTCCTTTCTTTGATAGGATGGTTTTATGGGGTGTTGTTATTGGCGTTATTATCCTTGGTTACACGATAAAACTATCATTACCTAAAGCTTCACCTTTGAAAATTTCAAAAAATACGATCTTTGGTGGTGTTCAATGGATGAGTATGAAACGCCTTGAAAAGATTTTTCCTCGTGATGGCGAAGTCGTCATAGGAGAGCGCTATAGAGTCGACAAAGATATTGTTAAAGATGTCCCTTTTAATCCTAAAGACAAAACAACATGGGGAAAAGGTGGTCGCCAGCCATTGTTGACATATAAACTTAATTTTGATTCAACTCATATGTTATTTTTTGCTGGTTCTGGTAGTTATACAACAACCAGTAATGTTATTCCAACTTGTCTCAAATATTCCGGTCCACTGATCGTTTTTGACCCTTCAACTGAAGTCGCTCCAATGGTAAAAAAAACAAGGCAGCTGTCAAACAGAAAAGTATACGTTCTTGATCCTCATGGTTCTTCAACGGAAACTTTTAATCCTTTAGATTGGCTGTTAGATGAAAATCTACCCCTTTATGAAAGAGAAGCGGGGTTGGTTGAAGTTGCTAGACTCCTTCTTTCTGAAAACGACAAATCAACTTCGACTGATCAATTTTTTGTATTACAGGCACATAATTTGTTAACAGGACTACTTGCGCATATTGTCTTTTCTGATGAATACACATTAAAGGAAAAAAACTTAAAAACCCTTCATACGATCATGTCAATGCCAGAACCATCCGTGATTGGAAAATTGCAATCTATACGATCAAATTCTCCATCCCAATTTATTCGTGAAACCCTTGGGGTGTTTACAAATATGGCTGAACAAACTTTCTCAGATGTCTATTCTACTGCTGCAAAAGATATACAATGGCTTTCACTCTCTAACTATGCAAACCTTATCAGTGGTCATGATTTTAAAACTACCGATATAACAAAGGGAAATATTGATATTTTTCTAAATATCCCCTCAAAAATTTTAAAATCTTATCCAGGTGTTGGGCGTGTCCTTGTTGGCTCTTTTCTCAGAGCTATGGAAGCCGCTAATGGTAATTATGCAAAAAGAGCGCTCTTTATTTTAGATAATGCTGATCTTTTAGGATATATGAACATTTTAGAAGAAGCACGTGATCATGGACGCAAATATGGTATATCTCTCATGCTTTTTTACAAGTCTGTAGATCAAATAGAACACTATTTCGGTTCGTCAGGCGTTATGACATGGTTTGAAAATTGTGCTTTTGTAAGCTATGCCGCAATAAAAGATATTAAAACTGCTGAAAATATATCTAAGGCATGTGGTCAAATGACCATTGAAGTGAAAGATTCAAGCAAACCTCTAGGAGGATTCCATACAAGAGGGACAGAAAATATAAACACCCAGCATAGACCTTTAATATATCCACATGAAATAACACAAGAAATGCGAAAAGACGAACAGATTATTCTTATGCAAGGGCAACCACCTGTTCGTTGTGGACGCTCTATCTATTTTAGACGTAAGGATTTAACAGCTCTTATTAATGAAAATAGCTTTTCTTCTTAATAAAGCATCTATTTTTTAGTTAAAATGAATAAAATATTGTTGTATTTTTGGATGATATAATTAGAGATAAATCATTTTTATATTACATTTTTATAATATAGTGGCTTGAAAATGGGGGAGTCATGAGCGATCTTTCTGCTAAGAATACAAACACCAAAAAAATCAAGACATAAAAAGAGTATCTTATCAATTATAATGCGTGGGGTGTTCAAGATAATACGTAGAATATTGGCTGTAATAGTTAAAAAGTTGCTTTACGCAATCTTCCTTATTTTATTATTCATTCGTAAACCAGTTTTTGCCTTCTTAAACTTCTTTGTTGGTGGCTTGGTTTTATTCCTATTTTTCTTTTTTGGGGATACACAGCGAGAGTTGCACCCTATGAACACCAAACAGCAATGGTCATTGGTTTTGTTATCATGATATTTCTTTGCTTGTTTGCTAATGATGTCTATGAAAGGTTTTTACTACGAGCTAATACGTCTAGCATCTCTTGATTATGATCTTATACTTATTTCAATAAATAGCGCTCACTTCGTTCGTATATAATTTAATCAAAAATGAGAGGTTATCTGCCTCTTATAAAAATACAAATAAAGACTGTTTTTAAATTTTATTGCTAATTTCATGAAATTACTTTATTGGTAAGAGAATGTTTTGGTCGTCTACGCAACGATCAAGAGGGATTCAAAACCCCTAAAGTTCAGTACATAAGATTAGCCTACTCTTGTGGGTTTCCCGGGATTCCGGGAGTTTTTGCCATGTCCAGGTGCGATGAGCACTAAAAGCAAAAAAGCTGACTGAACTCAGTGTTTTTGACTCCCGGAATACCAATGCGAGGGCGCTCGCAACCGGCAGGGGAGCTTGAAGTGAAAGCTAAAAATCCACACTTTAATGATATTTCGATAGGCAGAAAAATTCGCTTTAAAAGAACAATGATCGGGATGTCGCAAAAGAAATTAGGTAGCCAGTTAGGTGTGACTTTTCAACAAATCCAAAAATATGAAAAAGGCTCTAATCGTATAGGAGCTGGGCGTTTACAAGAAATTGCCGATATTCTTAATGTTCCCATTTCTTTTTTCTATACGGATCTCTCGACAAAAGAAAATGCCTTGTATTGCTGTGATGAAGGGATCGCAAGTAAAGAAGAGCACATCCTTTTGAAAAGTTTTAGAGAGCTCAAACCTCAAAAACAGAAAGCAATTTTGTGTTTGATTGTCTCATGAGATAAAAACACTGTTTTAAATTTTATTGCTGGTCTCCAGAAATTATTTTATGAACAAGCACCAGGGTTCTCGTCGTACAGTGTGGTTGAATGGTGAAACCCAAAGCCTGAAAATCCAAGATGAAACATTGGCCTGCTTTATAAGTATCGCGAGATTCTGGGAGTTTTTGCTATGTCCAGGTGCGATGAGCACTAAAAGCAAAAAAGCTGATTTAGGTTCAGTATTTTTGACTCCCGGAATACCAATGCGAGGGCGCTCGCAACCGGTAGGGGAGCTTGAAGTGCAAACTAAAAATCCACACTTTAACGATATTTCGATAGGCAGAAAAATTCGCTTTAAAAGAACAATGCTGGGAATGTCGCAAAAG
>NZ_JBHIRL010000042.1:0-4335 GCF_042197145.1 Bartonella sp. AA56HLJMS
GACGACGGCACCCGCCCCCTTCGCGCGGTTCAGTCTGCCGTTATCGGGATTGTTGGCACAGCACCCGATGCCGATGAACAAGCATTCCCTCTCAACACACCGGTTTTGGTAGCAGGCTCTCTTTCACAAGCTGCAAAACTCGATAGAACAGGCAAACGACGCGGCACTTTACCCAATGCCCTTGATCTCATTTTCAAGCAAGTGGGAGCAATTGTCGTTGTCGTACGCGTGAACGAGGGTGACAACGAAAATGCAACACTCACCAATATTCTGGGTGGTGTAAACGCAAATGGTGCTTATGAAGGTGTTCATGCTTTCATTGGAGCGCAATCCATTGTGGGACAAACACCACGCATTCTCATCGCTCCAGGCTTTACACATCAACGCCCTTCCAGTGTGAATATTGAAGAGAATGGAACTGGTGCAACTGCCAACCCCGTCGCAGCAGAATTGATTGGCATTGCCGAGCGTTTGCGTGCTATTGTGGTGCTTGATGCACCCAACACAACAGATGAAGCAGCCCTTAGCACAGCAAAAGATTTTGATTCAAAACGCGCCATCATAGTTGACCCTTTTGTAAAGGTGAATCGTGATGGAAAAATTGTAGAACAGCCGGCAAGTGCAGCGGTTGCTGGTGTCATTGCCAAAACAGATTTTACCCATGGTTTTTGGCATTCTCCTTCAAACAAAGTGATCAATGGAATTGTGGGAACTGCACGCCCTATTGATTTTTCCATTGGGGACAGATCCAGCCGCGCCAACCTTCTTAACGAACAAAACATCACAACCATTATTCGTGAAAACGGCTATCGTCTTTGGGGTAATCGCACCCTTTCAAGCGATACAAAATTTGCTTTCTTATCGGTGGTGAGAACCGCAGATATGATTAATGACGCCATTTTGCGCGGGCATCTATGGGCTGTCGACCGCAATATCAAAAAAACCTACATGAATGATGTCAGTGAAAGCGTCAATGCCTATTTGCGTGATTTAAAAGCACAAGGCGCCATTCTTGGTGGGCGCTGTACGCCTGATCTAGAGCTTAATACAGCAAGCGCTATTGAAAGTGGAAAAGTCTATTTCAATGTAGAATTTACCCCCACAACACCCGCAGAACACATCACGTTCCGTTCACAAATCATCAATGATTACCTAGAGGAGATCTTTTAATGACCGTACCCGTATTACCAAGAGTTTTGAAGTATTTTAACATTTTTGTCGACGGCATTCCCTATCAAGCAAAATGTGAAAGTGTCACCCTACCGAATTTGAGTTTGGTCGTTGAAAGTTATCGCGGTGGTGGCATGGATAGCTCTATTGAAGTTGACCTTGGTCTTGAAACCCTCACACTTAGCATGACCATTTCTGATTGCTCTCCAGAATTGATGGCACTGTTGGGGCGCACAGATGTCGACATTTCATTACGAAGTTCAATGCAAGCGCAAGGCACACCCGCAGAAGGTGTTGTCATTACCATGAGAGGACTATGCAAAGGCTTTGAAATGGCAGAATGGCAACCGGGGAGCAAAGCAACATCCACAGCAACATTCACATTACAGTATTTCAAATATGTCCAGAAGGACGTTGAAATTGTTGAGATAGACGCCCTCAACTTGGTGAGAAAATTCAATGGCGTCAATCAACTCGCAGACCATAGAGAAAATATAGGATTATAAAAATGACAGTCCAAACAAGCATTACACATAAATTATTGATACCTGTTACTTTTGAAGGAAAAGAGCACACCACAATTACCTTACAGCGCCCCAAAACAAAAGATGTGCAAGCAATCGACAAAAAAGAAGGCATAGAGCAAACAATCGCTATGATCACACGCCTTTCTGAATGGCCGCATGAGGCTGTTGGTGAACTCGACATCAATGATTTGGCAAGCATTGGAGAGATTTTGGAGTCTTTTATCAAGCGGCGGGACACCTCGACTGGGAAACCGCCGCTAAACTCATAGCCGATATCGCCATTGTTTTTCATTGGTCTCTTCCGGACATGATGGAAATGGAACTACAAGAACTCATATTCTGGCGAAAACAAGCAGCAGAAAGGTATAAGACAAAATGAGTGAAAAAGTTGCTGATGCAAAGGTAAAATTGTCTCTTGAAGACAAACTCACCGCACCTCTCAAACATCTTCAAAAAAAATTCGATACATTGTCAAAAACACTCTCACATAGTTTGGGTATTCCGCGCTTTTCTGCTGCTGTCAAAAACATGACAAAAAGCCTTCATGGCGTTCAAAGTGCTCTTAGCACAGCGGCAAGTCGTGCTTCAGTCTTTACCGGTGTCTTAGGGCTTGCTGGTGGTGGTCTTGTGGCAAGTGTAGCCGCCCTCACCATGAAAACCATGCATCTGGGAGATAGTCTTTATCACGCATCACACCATTTAAATATGAGTGTTGCATCACTTCAATTATGGGGTGATGCAGCCGATAATTCAGGCACTTCTGCCGAACTTTTTCAACAATCCTTAGCGGTTTTAAATAGGCGTTCAGCACAAGCATATGCCGGACAAAAAAGAGGCATGATGGGCTTTGAAGCACTTGGCATTTCTGTCAAAAACACTTCTGGAAAACTCAAATCCACTTCTGTCTTGTTAGAAGAAATTACCGACAAGATGAGTAAGATGAAAAGCCAAGCACAAAGACAGCATATTGCCGCTCTGCTGTTTGGGGGCGATGGTAAAGAAATGGCGACCATGCTTGCACAAGGCATGGCACCCATTAAAGAGCTGTTTGCAAAGGCGCGAAAAGGAAAATGGCTGATAGGTGCCGATGTTGCACGCTATGCAGCAGATTTAAGTGACAAGCTTGGTGCTTTTAAGAAAAAAATAGGCGGTATCGCGAGCTTTATTGGCGCGCGTTTCATGCCCGTGATTAATGATATGATTGACGGTTTTTCAAAGTTGATTGATGAAAACCGCGACCTCATTCAAACAACTGTTGCGAGCTGGGCAAAAACCTTAAAAAAAGTCCTTAATGATTTGCTTAATCCTACCTCTGATTTAAGAAAAGGCATCAGTGATCTCACAGAGAGGATTAAAGGCTGGTTCCAATGGCTAGAACCTCTGATTGGTGAAATAACCCTTTTCAAGGTGGGGCTTGTAGCTCTTGGTTCATTCATTTTTGGTCCACTCATTGCCGCATTAGCCGCAGCGGGAGCAGCGTTTGTCACACTTGGCTATACTATAATGACGACGCCTATCGGTTGGTTAATGGGTGGCATTGCAGCGCTCTTTGTCCTCTATCAATATTGGGACAAACTCAATGGTTGGGTAGCAGCATCTTTAGCCGCGGTTGGAGCAGTTCTTATAGCTTCAGTTATTCCAGCAATAACCGCTGTTGGTTCTGCTTTTATATCGCTTGGTGTTGCTATCATGACAACCCCCATAGGCTGGATAATGGCTGGTATTGCAGCCCTTATTGGAATTGGATATCTGCTTTATAAAAATTGGGATACGGTCATGAATTTCTTACGAAATTTGTTGAGTTCTTTGGCTAATTTATGCAGTAACATTTTCAGTAACCTCTTTAGTCTCTTTAAAAAGTTTTCACCCCTCTCTTGGATTGCAAAAGGCATAAATGCATTGATTAAATGGTTGCTTGGGGTCGATTTAATGGAAGCAGGTTCCAATCTTATTAATGGGCTTTGGGAGGGCATCAAAAGCAAATGGGGTGATCTATATAACGGATTTGGCAATATGATGAATAAATTAACCAGTTGGATACCTGGCTTTGGAGGAAAAAAATCAAAGTTTAATGTCTCAATAGACAAAACTTCAACGCAGACCATTAAAACCTTTACTGATGAAACCAATACACGGGCAAAAAAAATGCTGGATACAGCAGTGGTTACAAATACCCCCCCTGAAAAACGCAAGAGTGGTTTTAATACAAGTGTCGTTGAAACAGGACAAATGCAGGCAACAAATAAAGTAGGTGCTTTTAAAGCTCCAAAGCCAATTACGGTTCATAAGCCCGTTGAAGTAGACGCCCGTGTAACCATTACAAATCTCAATATTTCAGTACCAAATGGTCTCAAGGACGAAATCAGAGACGCTGTCAATCAAGCACTTGAACGCTATGCAAAACAGCAACGTTTAGCCATAGCCTCTAGCCTTTCGGATTAAATACCATGATGTTAGCTTTGGGTGGTTTTATTTTTTCGATTGAAACAGCTGCTTATCAAACACTTGATATGTCTTATGGCATTCCATGGGTAGAGCAAGGACGATTGGGGCGCAAAGCAGCTCTTCAATTGCCTGCCGTTGCAAATGCGGAATTTTCTTTAACTGGTGTGATTTATCCAGATTTCAAAGGTGGTCA
>NZ_JBHIRL010000043.1:0-4202 GCF_042197145.1 Bartonella sp. AA56HLJMS
ACTTCGCTAAGCGCTTGTTCCGAAACCCTCTTCGATTCTTCTGCAACCTGTTGCGCGCCATTCGCACGCGACATGGCTTTTTCTGCTTCTTGTCTTGCATTAACAACCTGCTCTAACGGCGCAAAGGTTTCATACGAATACAAAGAGGCCGTCCCTAAAAGCTTCGGAACAACAACGCTGTCTTGCGAAGTCCCTTCTCTGATTTCCTCTTTCGTTGCAACAGGTATCAAATATTCATGTTCATGATCGGGTATCTTCATCTGTTTTCGTCCTCACATCATTCAGAGCACTTCGTCTAATGAACACTCTTTCAAATCTTCAAACTCTTCTCTTAAGGTCTCTAAGCGCTTCTCTAAATCTTTCAGTGAACCATCAAGCTCTGTTTTCAAAGCGGCTTTCAGTAAATCAAAAACGCCAGTAAGCGGCGCATGCACAAAACCTCCCCCAGAATACAAAACGACCCGTACTTGAGACGGGTCGCTAATCTCTGATATCGCAAACGGTTTTAATGACATTTCAACTCCTCATGTCTTGATCCCATAAATTACACTCACATTAACGGGGCGCGTTTCAACACCACCAACCCTCTCTGCCATGAGATGATGTTCATGATGCTCTCTGTCATTCAGACCTTCTGTTATAGGCGTTGAATAATATAAAAAATTAGCAAAGGGGCTCCTGATAAACCAAGGTAAACGCGGCGGCTTGTCTTTTTCTGTAAACCAAAAGGGAGTCTCTACCTGTGGACTTCCTGCTATTTGGTCAAATTCTTGATTACACTTGTCCAAAGCATCCCCACTCAAACCTACACACTCTTCGTCTATAGCTCTCTTGCGCCTTTGCAAGTGAGCTTCAGAAGAAGAAACATCCCGTTTTTTTCGAGAAGAAAGACCTTCTGATGACGCTGGACCTATAAAATGCTCATGCGCTTTTAAAGAACAGGGTTGTATACTTGCAAAAGAACGCCAAGGGTCTAAATTGCGTTCATTATCAAGTCCCCGTAAAAATAGCCCCCGAAAATCGGGAACATTAAACGTCGTGGCGCCATCTCCTTCTCCCCACGTCGTTCCTATCGCAGAAAATAAATCCCAATAAACATACCGTGAATAAGCACTTCCATCACATGGCAACCAACCATCCGGCAAGCGCTCCATTGCAAACGGTCCTATCAGACCGGAAGGTAAACGTTTTAAGGAAGAAACTTTGCCCCTTGTCGGGTTGAGAACTTGCCAACCCGTAAGCTCTTCATCATACACAAGCGTATAAAGACAGCCATCTTGTATCTCTCCTCCCGATAAGGCTAATAAACCGGTTTCTGTTGCCTTATAAACGGGCTTACCGGCTAAATTATTTAAAGCAATTGTTGTCGCCCCAACATTCTTGCCCTTCGCTTTAAAACAAACCGATATGCCATTCTTATACTCTAAAAATGCCGATTGACTTAGAAGCCTTATCACGCTCGTCTTTTGGTTATTATCAACCGTCACAATCCCTTCAAGCACACCCCCCGTATCCGATAAATACTCACTTACCCGTTGCATCATAAAACGAGCGCTATTATTAACCGTGTTAGGGTGCTGTCCCTCTGACCAATTAATTAAAGCATCAGCACCACCATTCTCAGATGCTGTTAAAGACCAATCATAAATCGTGGACATCTAAACCTCACGTCTTGATTCCAAACACAACACTCATATTAATCGGGCGCGTCTCACTTATACCTGAACTTGCCAATGCAACATCACGCATGTGAAGGTGGGAATGGGGAAAGGCGAGCTTATGGTGCACGCGTATATCCTCTGCTCTCACGCCCAAACGTTCAGCAAGCTTCAATCTTTGCTGGTCATTCAACACATATCCCCAGATGATTGTCATATCACCATGCCAACTCTCTTCCTGATTTTCATCATTCAAAATCGTAAAGGATTGACCCCCATGGTCATGCTTTCTCATTGCGTCATTTTGTAAAGTGCCAAGATAACGAAAGCGGTCTATCTCGCGGTCATCATCAACACCTCGTAAAAAAACACCACGCAAATCGGGAACATTAAACTTCGTCCAACTATCAGCGCCTCCCCACCTGATCCCTATCGCTTCATAAAGAGCAGGATAATCACTACGCAAATAAGCCTTCCCATCACATGGTAACCAGCCATCTGGCAAAACTTGCATCCCAAAAATCCCTATCGTCCCTGGTGGATAAACAGGGATAACCGGCTCTTGCGATAAAGAGAGAGGCGTAGGATTTAAAACTTGCCAAGCATGATCCCTATAAACCAAGCTATAAATGCACCCCCTTTGAAGCTCGCCTCCCGATAAAACACGGAGACCTAATTCCGTCGCCTTGTAAACAGGTTTAGCCGCCAAATCATTTAAGGCAATTGCGGTTTCCCCAACATTCTTGCCCTTCGCTTTAAAATAAATTGATATCCCATTCTTATACTCTAAAAATTGCGATTGGCTTTGAAGTCTTATCAACGTCGTCTGGTGTTCAGCATCAACCGTAAAAATGCTTTCAATCACACCACTCGTATCCGATAAATACTCACGCACACGTTGCATCATCACACGAGCACTATTATTCAGACTACTAGGACGTTGTCCTTTTGACCAATCAATCAAATCATCACAATAGGCATTCAAGGAGGCATTTAAAGACCAATCATAGATCGTCGACATCTTACACCTCATGTCTTAATCGCAAACAGAACACTCACATTAACTGGACGCGTCTCGCCTTCACCAGTGCTCTCCAAAACAACCTCTTGGTTCTCATCAAGAGTATGAGAACTTACAATGTAGCCCCCTAAATTCTCACGCTCTATGCCCATAAAATTCGCTAGAGAGCTCCCCCCAAACAAGCCTAGACGATAGCCCAACACATCCGTCGTATTCCCATCCCAAAAGTTTTCGTTGCTGGTAAAATGAGACATCGAAAGGCTCTGTCCTTGATGTTGATGCGACTCGATTAAATCTGTTTGCACACTTGCAAAAGAACGCCCCTCATCAATATTGCGCCCTCCATCAAGCCCTCGTAAAAACATCCCTCGAAAATCGGGAACATTAAATGTCGTGGCGCCATCACCCTCTCCCCAAACCGTTCCTATCGTCTCAAATAAATCACCATAATCACGACGCAAATAAGCCTTCCCATCGCAAATTAACCAATCCTTTGGAATCCCGCGCATTCCAAACGTTCCTATAAAACCCGTGGGATAAAGACTGCTTTCTTCTTCTTCTAAAGGGAGTGGGGTAGGATTAACAAGATGCCAATGATCTCCATTATAAAACAATGTATAAATGCACCCTTGTTGGATTTCCCCTCCTGATAATGCACTGATGCCTAATTCCGTTGCCTTATAAACCGGCTTGCCATCTAAAGCATTTAAGACAATCGTGGTCGCTCCAACATTCTTACCCATAGCCATAAAGCGCAAAACGATACCATTCTTATACTCTAAAAACTGTGAAGTGCTTGCAAGTCTTATCACACTCGTTTGTTGGACAGGATCATTTGTAACAATGCCTTCAAGCTCTCCACCCGTGTCTGACAAGTATTCCTTTATGCGCTGCATCATCACACGGGCGCTCGTATTCACACTGCTAGGATGCTGTCCTTCGGACCAATCAATCAAATTATCAGAACGCGTATTATCCGCCGCTCTAAGCGACCAATCATAAATCGTTGACATTTCTCGTGAATCCTAGCTTCTGTAAAATGGTCCGTAAAACGCCCGCATGAATTGCGTCATCAAAGGATTATCATCATCATCACTCTCTTCTTCTTCCGAAGCCTCTTCTTGTGATGCTAATAATGCCCTTAAAACCTCTAACAAGTTGTCTCTATTTCTAATGCCACCCTGCGCTGTAGGACTTGCTCTATGAGGCTGCCCCCCATACATCTGTAATACACGGTTGACAAAATCACTTGCACGCATAGCGTTGTTTCCACCATTCAAGCCAACCGCATTGCTCCCAACAATTTGCGCCGCATTGGCATGGGGATTTTGAAGAAGCCGCGCGGCTCCTCCTGCTCCTTGTTGATGGGCTAAATACAATTCCGCTTCACTAGGGGCTCTTCCCAACAGGCGGCTTAAATGATTGCGATTATCAAGCGTCAACCGCCCCATGGCATCTGCCGCTTGCATGGGGTCAAAACGGTCTTGCAAACCATATTGCTTGGCGGTACTGTCTATAAATTG
>NZ_JBHIRL010000044.1:0-4053 GCF_042197145.1 Bartonella sp. AA56HLJMS
GGCATACGCTATCAGTTTTAAATCAAGGCTGTAAAAATAGCCTATTCATTCTATTCAATTTAATAAAAAGGCAGCACGATATGCTGCCTTTTTTTATTCTTGACACCCTTTCATAAAAAGATCGCTCGAATAGCTTTTGTTCTTTATCCTCCCAAGATCATCTCCATCAAGATTTATTGATTGACAAGGCTAGGTATTGTTTTTGATGCATACCAGATTGAAGTAGTTGCTCGTACACAGGCAAAAAAACGCTTTCGTTATAATCCTGAAAAGACAGCTGTGGAAGGTCTTGCCAATTTGCTGGAATTGGGGAGCGTGAAATGCGTGTAGCAGTCTTTGCGCAAAAGAATGAAAATATGCACTAAAGCGGGTGGTTATGCTTAAGGGTGAGAATAAATTCAGTGATTTTGAGAAATCTGCCCCTTACGCTGTCTTAGATATTGAATGGCATTTATCTCTCATAAACAAAAATGTCGCAAAGCGCTTCATCTCCAAGTGAAAGTAAAACTTTCAGAAAAAACACCTTATATGTATTTATTGATAAATCATATATGTTTATTGATAAATCGCGCTTGCTTCATAAAATCCCCTTCCCCTTTTTCTCAAAGCAAAAAGAAAATGTAAAGTTTTACTGTCGTAAGTAGATAAAAAGCACAAGCTACTATTATTTTCCTCTTTACACAGGAAACATACTGCAAAATATTTCTTTACGCAGATAATTTAATTAAATACACCCAAAAAACAAAGACATCAACCACTTTATCAAAATACTCAAGAAGAAACTAAGATTTATAAAAGCATCAATCAGTACTCTTTAGCATATTTATAAAACACATTACATCCAATATAAAACACCTCAGATCTAAAATTAAGTAAACTTTTTTAATTTTTGCTGACGGCTGTTCCCAACGATGCTGTCCCCCCTTTATTCTCCTTAATGCATCAAAATATATGACAGTACTGTGATAACATTAAAAAGTACAAACAAACAACGATCATTTGCTTATAATATTGTATTTAAATATCATTTTAATATTTTTAATTATATATTTAATACGTAATAACTAAAACTATAAATATAATATGACTTAAATGTAAATATATACATTAATTATTATGTTTTTTAATTTGACTATAAGTAAATTATAAAACTATAATTAAATTATAAAATAGTGAGCAAGAAGAATATTTTTATAGACCATTATTTATTTTCTTATATTGTTTGTTCTTCTTATAACAAGTGGAGATATGGCAAACAGAAAAAATATTTGTAGCTTAGTTTTAAGTGAGGAGAACATAAATGTCTAAAAAATCTCTTTTATCGCATACAGCAACTGCAGCAATTCTATTATTTGGGACCTACCACAACACACAAGCGGAAGAACTTAAAGAACTTAAAGTTTCTGATGGAAAAAAAATGGAAGTCTCTAAAGAAAGCTACGATAATATTTGGGCAGAAACAGGTGGAAAAATCATCGGCAAGAATTTAAAGCTGGGGAGTACCTCTCCAACACCACCATCTGTTACAACCGTTGTCACCGTTAAAGGATCCGATAGTTTGATTGAATTATCGGACAATACCATCATTGGTGCTCCACTTGGAACTAAATCTTCCTATGAATACGGCGTTAATATATCGGATAACGCTACATTCAAAATGACAGGAGGTTCTATCAATGTTGATAAAACCGCTATTCAGCTAAATGCTGGTAACGGAAATATGGAAAATGTCACAATAACAAGTGAAAACAGCGAACCCTATAACGCAATAAAAGCTGAAAAAAAAAGTAAACTCACTTTGAAAAATATAACTGTTAAAAAAGCAAAAAACAGCATCTTTGCAGATAACCAAACTCAAGTAACAGTTATCGATGGATCTTTTGAGGCAAACGAAACAGCAATCAATGCTCGAAACGGTAGTATCATTACTTTAAACAATAAGGCAAAAATCACATCACTTAACGGTGATGGGCTCAATGCCATTGGTGAGCAATCAAAAATTTTTATGACAGAGGGAACTGTTACCGGTAGCAATAGTGTATTATATACAAAAGCTGGTGGATATATTAATGTTAAAGATGTTGTGCTCACAGCAAATGGTGAAGGAACAAAATTCGGTGCATTTGCAAGAGGTTCCAGCACTATTGAATTGAATGGTAACACAACAATTAAAAATGCTTCGATCGGTGTTAAAGCCGAAAGTGATAATGCGACAATCAAGATGACCGGAGGATCGATTGAGGTCACAGGAGACAAAGCAGTAGGTGCATCATTTCTTAACACCACCAGCAAAGAAAACACGCTGAAAGATGTAAAAATATCAAGCGGAAATGATGACTTTCTTATGGATAAAGGGATAAGTGCTGACAAAGGAAGTATTGTCACTTTAAATAATGTAACCGTCACGAAAGCAAAAAACAGCATCTTAGCAGATAACAAATCTCAAATAACAATCACCGGCGGATCTTTTGAGGCAAAAGGAGAAGCAATAATTGCTCAAAACGGCAGTAGCATTACTTTAAACAATGGTGCGAAAATCATTTCATCTGAGCATAATGCGCTGAGTGCCATTGGTGAGCAATCAAAAATTTTCATGACAGGAGGAACTGTTACTGGGAGTAATAATTCATTATATGCAACTTTGGGTGGATATATTAATGTTAAAGATGTTGCACTCACAGAAAATGGCGAAAGCTCAGTTACAGGCGCATCAGCTGAGGGCCCAAACAGCGTCATTGAATTAAAAGGAAAAACAACGATTACGAAGACTCTCTTTGGTCTTTATGTAACGGATGGAGGCAAAATCACAAGTGAAGAATTAACGATAAAAGGGAAGAAAACAAATATTGAGGGAATCGAACTGCCCAGCATGGGTGTAAATGCTGCTGCAAATAGCGTCATTGAATTAAACGGAAAAACAACGATTGAAAAAGTTGATTTTGGACTTGTCGCATCCAATAGCACGATTAAGATGATCAATGGCGCTGAAAACAAAATAGATGCAACACTAATTGCACTAAAGATAAACAGAAATGGACATATTGATCTCGCAAATACTTCTGCAACAGCAGGGGTTGCTGGGGTAAATTTTGCAGATTTGTCTCAAAATAAGTTAAACGGCCTAAGTAATAGTAATCCACAAGATTGGCAAAACAGTGAAGTTAATTTGACCAATACAGATCTGATCGTTGAAAATGGTATTGGAATAAATACCGATGAATCAATGGGGAAAATTAATCTCAAAAATTCAAAAATCCTTGCAGATACGTTATTCAAAAACATAAAGCAGAAGACAAAACCTGTTGAAATGTTTACTTTAACCGCAGACCATTCTGTCTTACAAGGCGGTGTAAGAAATGACGAAAATGGGCAAACACGCTTTGATCTGAAAAACGACACAAAATGGACGTTGAAGATCAGTAACAATGAAAAAGATGCTGATGGAAAACTACTTGATATTGCTCAAAGATCTCGTTCCGATATTTCTACGCTTAATCTCGATAACAGCTCCATTATGTTTAGCAAGCCAACAGAAAAACAGCATTACCAAACTTTGTATATAGGTTCTGGTAAACCAGACACGCAAGCCGTCTACAATGCCTCTGGTGACGCAAAGATTTACTTCAACACGGCTTGGAGTGATGGTGCTGCAATAAATGACCAAAAAACCGATAGACTTTTGATCCATGGGGATGTCTCTGGCAACACATCAGTTTATGTTTCAGGACGCGTAGAAAAGAACAGTAGTCAAGTAAATACCTCTGCTGCTCCTAATGTACGGGGGCTTTCACTCATTCAAGTTTCTGGAAAAGCAACTGAAAACTCTTTCAAACTCGTAAATGGCTATACCACAAGAGGTGGCTTACCAGATATGTATACACTACGTGCCTATGGACCAGACTCAAGCCAAGGAAAAGCCGATATTGCGCAAAACCTCTTTGATGAAAAGAATGAAAACTTCTGGGATTTCCGTTTGCAACCCGAACTGCTTGACTCCAATTCTGGTTCAAATCCTGATCCTGAAACAAATATCCCTACCGTTGCCCCTGTACC
>NZ_JBHIRL010000045.1:0-3880 GCF_042197145.1 Bartonella sp. AA56HLJMS
ACTCATATGAAGCAATTTTGCACTTTCACGGTCTGTCAAAAGAATATCATTTTCTGTCATACTAAAATCCTTTCTATAAAAAAATGAGAACAAATCATAACTATTTATTAACCATATTTTGGTTCATTTGGAAAGATGTTTTATTTATAGAAAACAATATTTTATCATACAATTTTTGATGTGATAATTTATGAGTTTTATTGAGAAAGAATGAGTGAGAAGAGAGAGAAAGTTATCCACAGATCATGGGGTTATGCACCCCATATCTTAAGATTGACCAGTGACATAAGCCGCCCATTTATCCATATAAACACGGCGCTGTTCTAGATAGTCAGTACGACGATAGGCACGCTCTACTTTGCCGCCAACTGTATGACTTAGAATAGTTTCAGCGACCTCATAGGGAGCATCGGTTGTTTCAGCAAGCCAATTGCGTAAACTAGAACGAAAACCATGCGGGCAGGCTTCAAGTTTATTGTCTCTCATATATTTTGCCATACAATTCTCAGCAAGGGGAGCACGACCGGAAAAAGACAGAATGAAATTACTTTTGGAAATACAACGGGCTTGTTTAATCACTTTTAGCGCTTCAGATGATAGAGGTACGCGAAATTCTGTTGTAGCGTCACGCAAACCTTTCATATTCTCAGCAGGAATAGTCCATACATCATCTTCAATCTGATCTTCACGAATATGACGCAAAGGGTTGGTACGAACGCCTGTCAGGATAAGCAAGCGCAAAGCCAGTTGTGTTATGTTTTGTGTTTTACAGAGTAACTGATAAAAGGCGGGAACATCTTTCCAATCCATTGCAGGTCTATTAGTGGTTTTATGACGTTGTTTACCTAAGAGCGCGCGTGCTTTTTCTGTTGCTTGTAAATCAACATCTAACCCTAATGCAGCCGCATGTTTGAGACAAAGATTAAGACGATTTAGTGCTTTCTCTGCTGTTGCAGCTTTTGTATGCCAGATAGGAGCAAGGTATTGCGTATCTCTGTTTGTGTAATCTCTGAAACGGGCAGACAGCCCAATTTAGGGAGAATATGAAGGCGTAATGGTAAAAACCAATCACAAGCTTTACCATCTCTTTTTAATTCAGCTTTACGGCTTTCAAAAGCATCTAAAGCAATGTTTTTTAAATAATGAAGATTACGCATTGCCTCACGCTTTTGTTTATCGCGTTCTTTAATGGGGTCACGACCCTCATGTAAAACAGCACGCCATTGGTTTGCCAATTCACGGGCTTTTTTTAAAGAGACATGTCTTAAGGCGCCCAAGCCCATTTCACGGCGCCGACCGTGAATGGTATAACGATAAAGCCATTGAGCACCACCATCTTTACGCTTATGGAGGATCAAGCCGGCACCATCATTATATTTGCCAGCTCCCAATGTTGCGACAGCCCTTGCGTTAAGACGATTCATAAGAACCATTTTAAAATCCTTTCTTATACAAATTTGATCCACACACTCATCCCACTTGTTATGTGCAAATGAGTGGTTTTAATTGATTCAAGATAAACAGATTTGAAATGAGAGAACCTTACGTTATTCGGGACTCTCATTCAATATGAATAACGCTAGATTATGATTATAAATCAATATCTTGTCAAAGGCAGCAAAGTTTATATCGAGGGGCGACTACAAACCCGTAAATGGCAAGATAAAAACGGTGTTGATCGCTATGTAACAGAAGTCATATTGCCTCAGTACAAAGGTGATTTAAAGCTTTTAGATGGCAAAAATGATGATAATCAAGATCAGTCATCTGCTTATGACAGAAGCATTTACAGACCTCTTGATACGCCCCATACCGTTATGAATGACAGTGTTCCTTTTTAAGGATATTATTGAATGAGGAAAGTGATCATGTTAAAGCAATTCTGTAAAGTTGTATGTTTTGTGGGGTATGAATGATATGTACCAAGTTCAGCAAATTGCTAACTTCTTTCTTGAAAAGGGACGTGAAGAGAATATCCCAATTTCTCCTATGAAGCTCATTAAACTGGTGTATCTTGCGTATGGATGGATGTTAGCAGCTACAGGTAAGCGTCTCTTTCCTGATCGTATAGAAGCATGGCAGCATGGTCCCGTGATTCCGGCTCTTTATCATGAGTTTAAAGATTGGGGAAGGCGTTTTATCGATTGCTATTCTCGAACAGTTGATTTAGAGACAGGAGAAATTTTGATTCCTAAAATTCCTAAAGAATCCGCTGATAAATATACATTTAAGTTATTAGAGATCGTCTGGAATGCTTATAAAAATTTTTCACCTTGGCGCTTGCGTGATGAATCTCATGAGAATGGATCACCGTGGGAGAGAGTATATGATTGTGGGCAATTTGGTGTGAAGCTAAAAGACGATGACATCAAAGAATATTTCACACAAAAAATTAACGGGTATTTACAAGAGCCGGAAAAAAAATAAACACCTTCATCTTAAGCAACTTCAACGTGCAAGTGATGCTGTTGGAAATCAATCTGTTAGAGTGATTGCAGATTGTCTTCCGAGGAGAACTGTTCATTATGCTGTTACAGAACAAGAAATAAATCTATTAAAAGATCACGCAACGTCTGCACGTCGTTTTCATGGAATAATGGGGATTTTATTGGGTACGCTTTTAACTTTGTCTATAGAACTATTTTGGGATAGAAGTCATTTAGAAATTAAGCAAGTTTTTATAATTATAATATCGATCATTCTGGTTTCGTTATTCTTTTATAGTCTAAAGTTTAAGACAAAAGCAGAGGAAATTTGGCAAAATATTAAACAGGAATCTGGGGACATAAGTGAAAAAAAATAAAAAGAGGGGACGCCCTAAAATAGCAGGGCAGGTAAGAGAACCAAACGGACGTATATCACGTGCAAAAGCACCGCGTGAAGCCGTTGATAAATTGGCAATAGAGATACGTGCAAAGCGCTTCGGTTTAACGCTACAGGAGGCAAAAAATCCGCTTTCTGGGTCTTATATAGTGCGGCTTTGTTTGCAAGGCGTGATTACTCAAGAGCAATATGATGCCGCGCAACAATACCTACAGATAAGAAATAATTACCTTTGTGCAAAAGGCTTGCCTAATGCGATTTATGACGAAATGCCGTCATCATCTGATGATAAGGCAAGAGATAAATGGGTAGCATTTGCAACAGAGCAGTTTATCAACACGCAAGAGGCACTAAAAGAAGCCCAATGCCTCTATAGACAATATAACCTTTATGCAGCGTTACAGTATCTCGTTATAGAAGATCAAATGCTACCACACCTTGTGAATTCATTACGTGTTGCTCTTAATGTGCTTCAGAAACATTTTGATCGTAAATGACAATCTCTATTACGGTTTCATTATATCATATATCGTTGGTAAGTCTCTGCAAAATCTAGCGACTTGTTTAGTGTTTTCATAATCACCGGTGCTCACGTCAGATACTACAACTATCATTTGTGTTTTGGGGCTAATGCCAGTTCCAGTCGAATTACTAAGAAATTTTTTTGCATAATAAATCATTGGATTTTTGCTGTTATTGGATTCGTTGTATGCCCACATAAAATCTCTTTCACTCCAATTATGTTCATAACGTAAACGACTTATTACATTGGGTAGCATTGCCCATGACATTTCTTCATTATACTCACCCCGCAATAAATTCACAAAGCGTCCACATAAAATAACGAATACGTGACGATGCAATACAGGATCAAATTTGGAAGGCATCTTATGATGGCCACGGCTGTATACAAATTCTTGTGCTTGGCTTAGCTTATTAAAATGCGTAAAGCCAGTATATTCTTTACTCGCGTATTTGTCGTAAAGTTGATTATACTTCTCTATAGTATCTACACTTGTAAACATACGCGTCAATTTGTCTATAAATCCAAATGACG
>NZ_JBHIRL010000046.1:0-3827 GCF_042197145.1 Bartonella sp. AA56HLJMS
TCTGCCTCCTGGGTTTGCCTAGAGCGTTTTGGCAGGTCCCCCAGTTTGCAATTTACCGGCTATGGCAATGATGCAAAAACCATTCATGGGGTTTGGTTTCCAGAAGAATTTGGGGACCGGGTAGCGATAGATGCCATCACTACAACTATCCGAAGAGCAAAGCCGGTCCAGATGCTTCGTTGGATTAATGATACGACCTATAGTGTCCTTCTCCATGGACCCGTAGTAATCACCACGATCAATAAAGACCATGACTATATCAGTCGCTCTGGTCAATCCGAGCGCATCCGCTATTCCATTACGCTCTTGCCCTTTTTTAATGGCGGAAAACCACAAGGACAATACCAAGAGAGACAATATCAAATGGGGTATTACCAAGAAGGACAAACTCTATGAAGATACCCAAAAAGCGCGTTATTGTAGAGCTAGAGGATATGAGCCTCGATCTCCTTTGCTTTCACCATGTCATGGCAGTGTTCAGAGACCGGAGGCAAGCTGGTTTACTCAAAGGCTATTTAGAAGCCACACTGGAAGCTAATCCAGAGATTGCCAAATATGGTGTGTTTTTACCACGGGGCTTAAAGGTCATTCTGCCTGAGTTTGTGTTGTCTAATCCCCAAAGCATGGTGAAGCGGCTATGGGATTAATGCGCACACACCCTTTTATTGTGGTCAAGGTGGGAGACAAACCTGTTCATGAGGTTTTTTACCAGCGTCTTTTAACCGCAACCATTACGGACCATGCTGGGAATGAAGCCGATACATTTGAAGCAGAGTTTGATGATAGTGGCAATGATTTAGAGGTTCCCTCAAGCAATAGTGCGCTACAGGTGATCTTTGGTTATGAGAACAGCATCAGTGCATTTATGGGGCGTTTTGTTGTCGAATCGGTTGTAAGTTGTGGTGGCAGTGATGGAGAGATTTTGCGCCTTTGTGGCAAAAGTGCCTCGATGCGTAAAGAGCTCAAAGAACAGGTGAGTGAACATTTTGACCACAAAACTGTTGGTGAGATTGTCGAGACACTTGCCAAACGCCATGGCTATCAAGCAAAGGTTAGTCCCCAGTTCACTCAACAAACTTTGCCTTATGTGATTCGTACAGATCAATCGGCTGTTGATTTTTTAACCCGCCTTGCCGATCGCATGCGGGCACGTTTTTTGATCAAGGACAATAAGTTTTTATTTTTAAGCGGGGACAATTTACCAGCACTCGAACTTCATAAGCATGACTGTTCTAACTGGGAATTCACGTTAGAGCCACGTACGCAATATGGCACTATTGAAGCTTCTTATTTTGATCGCTCAAAAGGGCAGCAATGCCAAGTCAAGCATCAGACAGGGTTTAGCGGTCCCGTGCGGCGTCTTCGCACTTGTTACACTTGTGAGGAGGAAGCACGAGCTGCTGCTGCTTCCGAGTCGGACAGGTTGTGTCGTGCTGTAGGCAGTGGTTCTTTGACCCTTGAGGGGCGTCCCGAAATCATGGCGGATCAACCTCTTTTATTGCAAGGGTTTCGTGGGCAAATCAATGGGCCATGGAAAGCTGCAACCGTCACCCACCGCTATGAAAAACAAAGCGGATACACCACAGAAATCACACTCGAGGCACCAAACAAGGGAAAAGAGGCAGGAGAAAAGGAAACCTCTGAGTGACAGAAAATCAAAGGGACAACTTGACCCTTTGATCGGTGTTGAAGAGTATTGAGACCAAAATCAAAAGTTCGCATTTTGGTGTGGAGGTAAGGAATAGGTGCAACTTGCACCAATTGCATGAGTACAGCAATAGGGTAATGTTTACCCAATTTCTCAAAGGAGCAATGGTGCAAACATTGCACAATTGCAGACTGAAGAGCAATTTGGTCAAGTTGACCGAATTCCTTAAACGCTTCTCTTTTTAATAATGTCCTGAATAATGTGCTTAGGATACAGAAAAATCATCAGTCAATTTATGCTAAAAGAGGTGAACACATCTTATATACGCTGCTTCTCAAATAATACGATTCCAACTCAATGATTGATCATCAAAAATTGCGATTTTGAGCAGAAAAGAAAAAGAGGCTTTAAATGATCTTTGAAAGGCCTTTGAAGACCCTTTGAGAACCCCTTAAAAACTCTTTGAAAAAAAATAAATTGGTACAAAACCTAGTGGCAATGTAGTTTGACACTAGGTTTTATACTAAGTGGGAAAAGGTGGGATTAGGTAGGAACACGTGGTAATTTGTTGTTTTTATGTATAAAATTTAGCATTAAATGCGCGTTTTGTCAAAATAGATTTTGACACCTAAAATTGTAAAAAAGAGCTAAAAAGAGCGAAAATCAGAAAAAAGTGCGTTTTTATGGTAAAAATGAGAGAAGGCTTTGAAAGGTCTGTGAAACCCCTGTGAAAAATTTTGAAAAGTCTGTGAAAGCCCAGAAAACCGCCTTTGAAGACCCTGTGAAAAAAATCACTCCAAAAGTTCAATTGACGTCAAAATCAGCCCAAAATGACCAAAAAAGCAAAAAAGATTTTCACCTATTGATGATTATCTATTTTTAGAGGTAATATATGCTTATTAATCAAATAATTATATTATTTTTTTAATGTAAAAAGATTTTCATATCGATTTTTCATATTAAAGAGGCATTAAGCTGTATCTTATGTAGTTTCTGGATGTGCATTTTTAGCCTCTATTTGACGCTTTAAATGCAGTTTTAGAAGAGGTAAAATAAGCTCTACTTCTTCCGTGTCGTTGATGTCTTGAACAAGCTCTTGCAGTTTTCCATAAAGTTCCGCCGCGAGTTCCGCTATATCTTCAGGAGGGATCTTTATATTTGCATCGCGATAGGTTGTATAAGCTATGCGACCAAGCTTTTTCATGAGACCAGCAGGGATGGTAGGTGGAGATATATTGAAAGACTGAGTTTTCATCATGTTTATGAACATTTCATCTTCACCAGTCAAAAGCCAATTTAGGTTGACCCCAAATTTTTCTCCATATGATGTTAAAACGGTTGCGTCTGGGGTTCTATCACCGCGTTCGTAATTGCCAAGCCCTTGAATACTAATACCAATTTTAAGAGAAAATATATCACGAGATAAGCCTACAAGCTTTCTTACCTCTATGAGGCGTCTTGCTAATGGGGTTTTGGGTTCATTTCTTTGTCGTGTCATATTAAAGGGGCATTAAGCCGTATTTTGTGTAGTTTCTAGATGTACTCTTTCAGCTTCTATTTGACGCTTTAAATGCAATTTTAGAAGAGGCAAAGTAAGCTCTATTTCTTCGCTATCGTTGATGTTTTGAACAAGCTCTTGCAGTTTTTTATAAAGTTCCGCCGCGAGTTCCGCTATATCTTCAGGGGGGAGTTTTATTTTAGCATCGCGATAGGTTGTATAAGCTATGCGACCAAGCTTTTTCATGAGACCAGCAGGGATGGTAGGCGCTTTAAAACCTGCTGCTTTCGCTTTTGCCATGTCACTAAACATTTCGCCTTCACCAGTGACAAGCCAGTCTAAGGATATTCCACAGCGATCTTTATATATTCGCAGTATAGATGCAGGAGGCTCTCGTAAACCCGTTTCATAATTGCGCATAGTCGTTTCGGGAATTTCAAAATGTTTAGCAAATTGTTTGCGCTCTGTAAAACCAAGGGTGTGTCGTATTTCACGCAAGCGTTTTGCCAGTTCTGTTGTAGGTTCTTTTTCAGGGCGTGCCAAAAAAATCACTCCAAATGACATTTGGGTATTTACAAAAGCCTATTTAGGCTGTATACCTATAATTACCGCCCGATATAGAGGGCAGATATTTTACAATTAACCCCACAAAAAACGGATGTGGGAGCATCCGTTTGAAGC
>NZ_JBHIRL010000047.1:0-3635 GCF_042197145.1 Bartonella sp. AA56HLJMS
CCTTTATGACGCCTCACCTCTTCAAAATACACCACGTCAATTTGACCTGCTGTCTGCTTTATTTCTGATAGCCATTGCTTAAAACGCAAGTAACGCATTCCACCGCCTTCAAAACGGCGCGATTGAAAATTCACGGTACCACTGAATATGTCACCACTTGCACCACGTATCGCCCACCCCGTTTTGGTACCTAGATCAAAACAAAGAATTGTATTATTCATCACGTTTATGAAGCTCTAAAGCCATATTCCGTACTCCCAATAATAATGGAGTCTCTCCAATGTTCTACGGTACCAAGGTAGAGATGCCATATATCGTTGTGGTGTTAACATAGACAATTCATAAGTCTTATTAGAAACGAACTGAGAGTTTATATGTTCACCACCCCTTATTCTTGTACCACCAAAAACCGCCCCTCCACCACTGATCCAACAATTGCCTTCATGACTTAGGTTATCTTCACTTTCTACCCAGCCCCCTAAATCACCTTTTTTGACATCACCAAAGTCTCTCAATGCACGTATGCGGTAAAGAGTATGATCATCAACTTCAATTGTTTCATCAGTAAGTTCGTATTTTTTTTCGCTACCATCAACCGACGCAATACTACCAATAATATCTTGAGAAATACGTGCATTACCAAATGCATTGGCAAATTCATGAATTGCTGCTGTACCATATACATGCGCCTGATCAAAAACATGAGCATTTCCATAAACCTTAGCTCTGCCGTAAACATGCGCATGATCATAAATTTCTGCATCACCGTAAACGTGTGCATTATCGTAAACCTGAGCATTGTTACCAACACATGCATTTTCATTAACACATGCCTTACCATAAACCTTGGCATTGCCGTAAACTCGTGCATTGCTATAAACATGTGCCTCATCGTAAATCCAACAATTACCCTCATGAGATAAGTTGCCCTCATGCTCTATAAAACCACCTAGATCCCATTGCTCGACATCTCCAAAGTCTTTTAATGCACGAATACGGTGAAGAGTTTTGCCACAAAATTTGATTATTTCATCAGTAAATTCATACTTCTTTTTAAGTATCATATCTTCCACCCCTATCTCCTCACTTATCCTTCTTCTTACTCTTCTTATTCTTATGAGCCGGCGCTTTTACTGCTTCATCACGCTGTTTAAGCTCTTGTGTTAGTCTTTCAACTTCCTCGTCGCGTGATTGAACATCTGCTTTTAGTGCCTGTATCTTTTCACTTTTCCGTTTGAACTCTTCTCGGTACGCATCTAGCTTTTGCTTCAATTCTTTAATTTCCTCCTCACGTTCTTTAATCTCTTGCTTCAGTTCATCAATTTCCTCGTCGTCATGTTCTTCTATCTTTTGCTTAAGTTCTTCAATTTCCTCGTCACGTTCTTCAATCTCTTGCTTCAGTTCTTCAATTAGCTTGTCGCATTGTTCAAGATCCGCATCACATTGATCAATTGTCTGCTTGCTTTCCTTTAAATACCTAAACTCATTCTCTCTCATTTCTTTCTTAATATCTTGAACCTGCTCTTTAAGTGCTTTAACTTGATCGCGATAATGCAATGCAATACGAAACATCACTCCGCTTAAGAGCAAAACTGAAACCACTGCTATCCATAAAATTTCATTCGAACTCATCTTTATCTCCTTAATGCTGTAAAGTTTCTCCGGTGTGATCAACACCGCAGCTCTTGCAAATTTTCGACATTGGGGGGTGTTGCTCTTGCATTAATCTCTGCAAGCGCTCGGGATAAAAAAAATCTTCTGGACGCAAATCTATCCCATGATCACGTGCGTAGGTTAATAACTGCGCTTGATAAATTGAAGGAAACAATCCATTAGAACCACCCTTCTCTTTAGAATAAGTGATACGATAAACAGCTCCTTTACATTTCTTCAAAATACGCGAAACGTTAATAGCCCCCCCTAGATATTTTATTATAGTATACGCAGGTTCTTTTTTCATAAAGATAAAATTTCATATTTTATGAATTTTATCAAGATAAAATTTCATATTTTTTTTATTGATTTTTCATTTCATATGAAAGACTTTGTATTTTATGGAATCAGATCAGTTAAAGGTATGGCTTAATGCGCAATTAGCTAAAAATGGTCATGGTAGTAAGAAAATGCTAGCCAAGCATTTAGGAGTGTTACCATCTACCTTAACTAGTATGTTGCATGATTCAGGTACAAAAAGATCAATAAAAGCAAGTGAATTAATAGAAATTATTGATTTTTTTGGCGAAATCCCCCCTTTTCTAATCAAAGAATCTGAACAGTTTATTCAACTGTATTATCAAGCAAATCCCGAAGTTCAGAAAGCTGTTTTAACGATTCTTCAGAATTCTTGTTCTTCAGACAAAAAATAATAGCAGCCATCACTTTTTTATCTCCACAATTCCAAAGTTTTTCTAACATTAGTTTATCCATAATTAACCTACACTTTATTAAAATTTCATATTTTCTGAATTTTTATATTGACAATTTTCATAAATAATGAAATATAAGTTCCATATCTTAGAAAATAACTTTTGCCAATAGGCTGTATGGAGGCATTTGTGAATAAACCAGTGTTTATAAATTCTGATGAAATTCTCTTAGTGATGTGCGAAAATGAAGAGCAAAATCTCGCTAAATCTGGTCCTTTCTTAGAAGAAAGTGACATGATCAAATTTATCGACCAAGCCGATAATGCTGTCCAAATTTTGCGTATTGAACCAACGACTAATCGTTGCGAAGATATCTCTGAAGATATTGCCGAATTCTATCTTAAAGAATGTGAAGAGCAGTGTTTCAACGGAAACATTCCTCACGATTTTATTCTACACAGCACAGCATACGGTTTTTTTTTAGATGATATAAAACAGCGCGAATATGATGATGCAATGTATGGTTCTTACGAAAAACAACACCGTTTGCGTCCTTGTGATGTGCTTTAAAAGCTAAGGCGTTTTTAAAAGACGCCACCTTTTCAAAAAATTCACCACACAATGCAATGCCGTTCTTTTGCAAGAACGACAAAGGCAGAATCTAACTTAAAGGAGTAAAACCATGGAAAAAAAATACGAAATGACTGATGAAACAATTGAGTTTGGGCGCAGAACGCTCCGCCGCATTCGTGCACTGAGAGACTTTGGATATGTCAAAAAAGGTGACCTAGGCGGTTTTATAGAAAAAGAGAGCAACTTAAGCCATAAGAGAGACTGTTGGATTTTTGGCAATGCACACGTTTACGGTGATGCCAAAGTTTATGATGATGCGCGGGTTTATGGGAATGCACGCGTTTATGGCAATGCACAAGTTTTTGATTATGCCGAAGTTGGTGGTGCTGATGTTGGAGATAATGCCAAGGTTTTTGACTATGCGCGGATTTATGGGAATTCTGTTATAGGGAAAAGTGTACACGTTTACGGAAATGCTAAAATTTACAATCAAGCATATATTTGCTGTCGTGTAGACATTGCTGGAAATTGTAAAATTAGTGGCTCCACCGTAATCGTAGAACGTGAGAAATAGTAATCATGGAAAAAAAATACGAATTTACTGATGAAACAATCGAAGTTGATGGATACCTTACGCTTTACCGCATACGTGCATTAAAAGATTTTGGTGATGTTAAGGCTGGGGACCTTGGGGGC
>NZ_JBHIRL010000048.1:0-3630 GCF_042197145.1 Bartonella sp. AA56HLJMS
TGAAAGTGTCCGATCCGTACCAGTCTTGTTGGCTATGTTGATTTCACTGCCTTCTACTTCTTTACCAATAGTGATAAGATTGGTTGCTTGATCTTTCTTAACAAGGCTATCACCTTTCACATTGGTAATCTCATTATTAATCTCTTTGCTAATCTCATTTCTAATATTTGTGAAAGAATTACCAACTCCAGCCAAAGCATCCGCCACATTGCCATAGTCTATCTCTTCAGATTTACCATCATCCTTAACTGTCTTAACCTTAAAACTTGGAGCAGTCCATTGTCCTTGCTCATCATAACCTGCACCTCCACCAAAATAGGTTGCAAGTTGTTCGTTCAGCGAATAAAGCTGACCACCCGTGATAGCATCCGTTGAATTAGCGCTAATCTCACCATTTGCAAGGAACGTAATTCTACTGTTTTCTTGTGTCCTGACAGCTTTGCCTTTTTCTTCTTGCTTCTTCTCATGACGTGCTACAAAGGCATTAGCTTTATCGTTCCATAATAAAGCATCACCTTTAACTTGCTGAGTAATATTCGTTATGTTTTTAGTAAGTTCGCTAAACTTATTTGTTACATTATCATTGACATTCTTGATATTGCTATCAAGCTGGCTTTTGTTAACAGCGTCATTATTGTTCTTTGCTTCCCCAACACCAGAAATTATCCGATCCGCACCGCTTTCATTTGCAATATTGATTTCTGCGCCACCTACTTTTGCACCAATAGTGAGACGATGCGTTGTTTTGTCTTGCTGAACAAAGCTCTCGCTTTCCACTTTGGTAATCACATTATTAACCTGTTCAGTCAATTTATTCTGAACATTCGTGATAGAACTTCCAACACCGGCAAGTGCATCCGCTACATTCGTATAGTTCTTGTCAAAAGAAGTACCATCCTCACCAAACTGCTTGATCTTGAAATCCGGTGCTTTCCATTTGCCCTCTTTATCATATCCAGCACCACCACCAAAATAGGTTGCAAGTTGTTCGTTCAGCGAATAAAGCTGACTACCCGTTACAGCATCTGTTGATTTAGCGCTAATCTCACCATTTGCAAGGAACGTAATTCTACTGTTTTCTTGTGTCCTTACAGCTCTGCCTTTTTCTTCTTTACTCTTTTCATGACGCGCTACAAAGGCATCGGCTTCCTTGCTCCATAACAAAGAATCCTGTGCTACTCCTTCAGAAACCTCTTTAATCCTTGCATTCACATTCTTGATATTCTCATCAAGACCTGCAAAAGCGGTTCCAACACCTTTAAAGGCACTCTCTGTTACAACTCCATCTTTAGCAATGTAAGATAATTTATACGTTGGCTGTGTAAGAGCTCCATCTTTAAAGGATGCTTCTCCACCTAAAAACTTAGCTACATCCTCACCTATTTTATTAATCTGTCCACCCGTGATTGCATCATGTGAACCCTTGGCAATCTGACCATCGGCAACATTATGAAGACCAACAGCTGCCTTATCCTTACCTTTGCCTAAAGTCACACTCGTATAATCAGTTTCATCACCTGTTTTATCGTAATGAACAACAGCCGAGTCATCTGACTGAAGGCTGGTAGAAAGATCCTTCAAACCTTTATCAAGCTGGCTTTTGTTAACAGCGTCATTATTGTTCTTTGCTTCCCCAACACCAGAAATTATCCGATCCGCACCGCTTTCATTTGCAATATTGATTTCTGCGCCACCTACTTTTGCACCAATAGTGAGACGACTCGTTGTCTTATCTTGCTGAACAAAGCTTTCGCTTTCCACTTTGGTAATCACATTATTAACCTGTTCAGTCAATTTATCCTGAACAGTCGTGAGAGCCGTATTAACACCCTCAAACGCATCCGCTACATTCTGATAACTCTCTCTTTTTTCCTCTCCATCAGTATCGAAAGTTTTAATCTTAAAAGTAGGACCTACTGAGTTTCCATTTCCAAAGTCAGCACCACCACCGAAATAAGATGCAACACTGCTCCCTAGGGTATGAAGCTGAGAACCACTTACAGCTTCGTCTGAATTTTCATTGATTGTCCCGCCAAGTAGACCGGAAAGTTTCCGCCCTCCATTATCCTTATTTAGAATACTGATTTCGGTACCACCTGTTCCCTTACCAATAGTGATAAGGCCCGTTCCTCCATCACGGAGACTGCGCGTCAAAGCCATCTCTGCTACTTGCTTAACAAGAATACTGTCTCTTACTTCATTAATTTCAGTATTTGTTGCCAAAAGTTGGGAACCATTGACCGCTTCGGTCGATTCTGCTGTGAGTGCGCCATTTTGAATGCCTGTTATCTTCTTACTACCAGCGTCAATACCACCCGTTGTTATTTTCGGTCCACCAGAAATCACTAAGCCCGTTGCATCTAAGGTACTGTTTCCTGCAGTTACTTTATTGACTGCAATATCCTTAGCTAGATCAAATTTTATATTATTATCTTTGCCTTTGCTAATTTGAAGATTTGTACTTCCAGCGGAAAAATCTACCGCGCTGTCCATGATAACGGTCGTATCATCCTTACCCCCAACAGATAGTTTCCAACCACCATTTCTTACGACACTTTCTAAGTCTTTTAACTGTACAACATTTACTGCATCAGTAGGCTCACTACCAGCTGCTACACCTGTAATCTGCCGCGTCATGCCCGTACTTTTATTACCAACACTAACCGCACCCTGCTTACTTTTCCATTGCGCTTCAGTGCTTTCTGTCGCCCCCTGCAGCGAAGAAGTATATCCTGAAACACCTGCAGCCCTATCAGCGATAGTATCACTTCCTATAGCAACACCACCTTGTACAGAAACTATAGAATTGACACCCATTGCGATACTGCTTGGACCCAAAGCGTGAGACATGGAACCTATAGCAATACTAGATTCACCTGTCCCACTTGCCTGATTACCTATAGCAATACCATACAGCGCCTCCTTTGTTACAGATGCATTGTAACCAAGAGCAATCCCCTTTTCTGCATAATTCTTTGCGCCGTAACCAAGAGCCATTGCATAATCACCAGCTGCAAGTACTCTATTTTTTTCATCAATATCCTGTATTCCAGATCCAGGACCAGTTCCAACACCACCAATTGCAATGCCAAAAATGCCTTCCGTTTTTGCTCCCCGCCCCAAAACAACAGTACCATACGCGCCCTTAGGTGACTCTGCCATATAACCAATAACAGTACTCCAACCATCACCAGCTTTTGCACTGTACCCGATAACAACAGAACCGAATGTACCTCTCCCATCAGCACTACCAACCACATTGTCACCAATAAAAACACCCCACTTGCTTTTTGTATAATTAATCCCACTACCCAAAATAATATTGTTATCTTGAGAACGTTGCATTCCTGCAGTTCCACCCCGCAAAAGGTCAGAAACATTAACAGGGGCTGCATTCTCATTATTCCCTGAAAACTGTTGGGTTGTAGAGCTATCACGAACAAGCGACCGTGGACTAATGAGAGACTTTTTATATTGCTCGTCTGTATCTAGGGTTCTGACCAATAAATTTTTGCTATCGTCCGCAAGAACATTTACGATAGAACTCTTATCGCTCTTACCAGAAAGGGTTTTGGTTAAAAAATTTGCGTAATCATCAGAAGCATTCAAACCAGCAACAGAGAGAAGGCT
>NZ_JBHIRL010000049.1:0-3397 GCF_042197145.1 Bartonella sp. AA56HLJMS
ACGCGATTGGCAAAGCGCTTGGGATAATTGGATTACGCATCCAGAATATGGATTGGTAATTAAGAAACACAAAAAATCAGAAGTGAAAAAACTATATGAAAGCGCATGTTATAAACCACCGTCAAACAATTTCGCAAATAACCTTTCAGAAAGCTTCAATCAACTTGCAACAGCGATCTACGCTTAAAGACACTTATGGATCAGAAAAAACAGCAAAGTAGTGAAGTTTGCTGATGATTTTGAGAATAGACATGCGTTTAAATTGACAGAAAGGCACCGTACAGATCGATTTAAAGATTTTGTGATTAAAAACCACATTGAAATTAAAAACGCTTCTGTACGGTCCATTTTGAGGCAAATAAACCCATTGGTAAAGTTATGGATTTAGGTAGGGGATATTAAACCAGATGTTTTTAAAAAAACGTAAACAGAAGGGGGGGAAAAAGTTCGTTGCAACGGCGGTGGGGCATGCCCCATGGGGATTAGGGGTAGCAGAGTATTTTTACAATCTTTACGAATATGATGATGGTACAAGAGAATATGAAGAATTTGACGGTGGTCAGTATCATGAGATGCCTGAGAAAGTTGATTACAGTACCAAGGCGCAAGTGAAAGCTTGGATATATGGGGGTGGTATTCCGAAAAGCGTTCTCAATTACGAACCTCTCATAGATGAGATCAATAAAGAGATCAAAAAATTATCAAAAACCGCAGGAAATAAATATGTTTACAGATAAGCAGCTAAGAGCCTTGTTTGGTATTATAATTTTTATATTTTTATGCTTTTTAGAAATTAAAAAAAATCCCTATTTTATCCAAGGTATTTTGATATTTGCATCTTTTGGTTTGATAATAATAACAAATATTTTTGTAATTTTATGCAATTCTCATATTCCTTTTGAGTTGCAGAACAATCCAAAATATAAAGATGATGATACAACAGGTTGGAAGATATTAACACGTGATTTACAACAGTATTTGCACAGACTCTTAAAGCTAATAAGTTTAGCACTTGTCGTTTTAATTTTTCCAAATAGTTATACTGTATTTTGGTATTTAGATATCGTTTTTTGGTACTTTTTTTTAGTTTATTCATTCTTTCTCATGTTGCATACACGCAGTTTAATAAACATGTCCATTTACGCACTACATTTTTATACTAAAAACCAAAAGTAAAATTTAAAAGCACTTGATATTCAATTAGGTAGGTATCAAAATGAAAAAAATTGAAAAAAATAAAAAATACGTATTGACTTTAAGGAAAGGTTCGTTTAGAAAGGCGTCAAGTGTGTAGAAACACTTAGCGAATAGCGGATAGGTTACGATACAGCCTCTCCCATGCCTTTTAAAATACTGACTTTCTTTTATGCTATCATTGGCATATAACGATTTATGTCGGGTGTAGTGTGTTATACAATACCCTTTTTAGGGGAAAGCACACAGCGGACTATTCGCCGTGTTTCTAGCACCCGACGCCCTTATAGGGTGTCAATAGAAACCTTCTTACGAATAGGATTACTAGCATGAAAGCTACAGTTAAAAATCAAGAAACTTCTCCAAAATATGAACTTACTAATGAAAACCGCGTTGTTAACGGTGTGACTTTACACCGCATTAAAGCTTTAAGAGATTTTGATGATGTTAAGGCGGGGGATTTAGGTGGCTTTATTAAAGATGAGAGTGATCTGTCTCATAAAGGCAATTGCTGGGTTTATGATGATGCTATGGTTATCCAAGCAAGCGTTTCCGAAAATGCCAAAATACGCAATAATGCTTGTGTTGTGAATTATGCAAAAGTTTATGGTAATGCTGTGATTAGTGATAAGGCATGGGTTTTGAGTGATAAGGCACATGTTTATGACAATGCAGTCATTAATGGCAATGCAAAAATTGGTGGCTATGTTTTTGGCAATGCCGTTGTGAGTGATAATGCCGTTATTACTGAAGGGGCTCTTATTTACGATAATGCCCGTGTATATGAAAATGCTCATGTGAGTGGGCTTGTGTTTAATGATGCCCATGTCTACGGTAAATCACGCCTTGCTGCGTGGTCAAAAGCTTATGGCAATGCTCATGTTTTTGATAAAGCTATAGTTTATGATGGTAGCAATATTTATGACAATGCCAAGGTTTTTGGCTCGGCGCGTGTTGGTCCTTTTGCAAAAATTCATGATAATGCTCATGTGAGTGGAAAAGCACAAATTTGCCAATTTACAACGATTTATGGCAATGCTGTGCTTAAAGAAAATAAGAAATTTTCTGAAGATGTCTGTGGTCTTGATCAGGATATAAATAAAGCAGCTTAAATAACGGCGCGGGCGCGGCGGGGGCGCCTCCTTATAACCATTTCATTTAAAAATTTGTTTGAATATTAGATTAGGGAGCTACCTATGACCACTAAAACTGTATCTAAAAAATATGAAATTATAGACGAAATAAAAAAAGTTTACGATGCAGAAACCCGTCAACCTAGATACTTTTATCGCATACGCGCATTAAGGGATTTCGATGATGTCAAGGCTGGTGACCTTGGTGGTTTTATTGAGAAGGAAGATAACCTCTCTCATGATGGGAATTGCTGGGTGTATGATGATGCTATTGCAGCATATGATGCTGTCGTTAGTGAAAATGCTAAAATACGTAATGAAGCCGTTATTGCTCAAAATGCTAAAGTTTATGGTAACGTTGTAGTGAGTGATAAAGCCAAGGTTTATGGTCGTGATACCCATGTTTATGGCAATGCTAAGATTTTTGATAATGCTAGTATTAGTGGTACCATGTGGTTTCGTGGCAAGGGGTGGGTTTATGGCAAGTGTGTGGTTAATGGCAATGCCAAGGTTTATGATCATGCTAAGGTTTGTGGTCAAGTTTGTGATAATGCCGTGGTTTATGGAAAAGCTTTTATTAGTATAGAGGCAAAAATTTATGACAATGCCAAGGTTTGGCATAGTGCTTATGTGAAGGGCTTTGTTTATGGCAATGCAAAAGTATCAGGGTCTTCTTGCGTATACGAAGGTTCTCATATTTTTGATCATGCTAGGGTTTATGGTAAAGCGCTTGTCTACAAAAATGTCAAGATTTATGGCAATGCCCGTGTTTATGAGAATGCTCGTATTTATGAAAAAGCAGAAATTTATGATGATGCGTGTGTTTCTAATAGGTCTATTATTGAAGAGGGTGTAAAAATCTCTGGCAACGCTGTAATTAATGGCAAGCAAAAGATTTGTGATGATACTGATGGTAGTGAACAAAGCACAAACAAAGCAGCGTAAATAAAATAACGGGGCGGGGGGCTGCTTTATAGCAAAAAAGCCGCGTCCTTTAAGACACGGCTTTTGTTTGCAACTGGAAACTTATACATTTTAAATGTTAAAATATATTACACAAAACGTGTAAA
>NZ_JBHIRL010000050.1:0-3330 GCF_042197145.1 Bartonella sp. AA56HLJMS
CTTTCAGAGATTTACTATAATGGTTCACCGGCATCTCGTTATAATAATGTTGTATGGAGTGCTTTTCCTGGGCTTCAAGGTCATGTTCTGAATATGCGCGATATTGAACAGGGGCTTGATCAGATCAACCGTTTGAGTTCAGCGCATGCTCAAAGCGAACTTCTTCCAGGGCGTGAAGAAGGGAGCACCATTGTCAATATTAACAATCATCCCGATAAAACTTTCAAGGTTACTGTTTCTCATGACAATATGGGACAATCTTCCACGGGTTATGCGCGTTATAGTGCGGGCTTGAGGGTAGAAAATATTTTAGGGATGAATGATGCGTGGGATTTTAACTATCAACGCAGTGAGCCCG
Source organism: Bartonella sp. AA56HLJMS (assembly GCF_042197145.1). Taxonomy (NCBI): domain Bacteria; kingdom Pseudomonadati; phylum Pseudomonadota; class Alphaproteobacteria; order Hyphomicrobiales; family Bartonellaceae; genus Bartonella; species Bartonella sp. AA56HLJMS. The sequence continues at coordinate 359 of NZ_JBHIRL010000050.1, forward strand.
ATTATTGGGGTGGGAGCAAGCAAGAAGGACATAGCAATAACATTTCAGCGAGTGTGAGTATTCCATACGGTTATTGGACCTTTGGATTGAATGGCACTGTTTATAATTACCAAAGCATAATCCCTGGCAATTTTACCGATATTGAGACGACGGGGGATTCCAGTGAGTTGCACGCCAGTACAAGCAGGGTTCTTTACCGTGATAGTGTTTCCCTTACAACTTTGAATTTGGGTCTTTCTTATAAAAGAACCAACAATTACCTTCTTGGCAATAAGATTGAAGTGGGCAGCCGTCAATATAGCGCCGCCAATTTTGGCATTTCGCATTCGCGCCAGATGTTGGGGGGGACTTGGACCTTTGATGTGAGTTATTTGCAAGGGATCCCCTTGTTTCATTCAGTAAAGAAACATGCGCCAGGAGCAGGGGATGCGGAGCCACAATTTGCCAAATTTACTGGTACGCTTAGTGTCATGACGCCTTTTAAGATAGGGGGCTTGGACTTTATACTGAGCAATCTTTTGAGTGGTCAATATTCACCGCATAATTTATTGGGAGCTGAACAGATTTCGTTGGGGGGCGCTTCCAATGTTCGTGGCACGCGTGAGAGTTTGCTTTTTGGCAATAACGGTTTTTTTAGCCGGAATGATTTGTTGCTACGCACCATTCCGTGGAGCAATCACGCGACCTTCAAAAAGGTTTTTGGAGAACTTCGCCCTTATGTTGGTTTGGATTATGGGCGTGTTTTTGCACAACCCTTGTATGGGATTAAGAGTGACCAGCTTGCCGGTTGGACAGCCGGTGTCAAGCTTGCGGGAGGCATGGTCTCTCTTGATGCCAGTTATTCCAGTATTTTTTGGAGCACAGTTAAGCACAAAAAATCAGGAACATTTTTTATGACATTAACAATGGAACTTTAAGCATTTTTTATTGGGGAGTTAAAGTATGAGATATGAGAAGAGAGCAGAAAGAGCAGCTTTATTAGGTGTTTTGGTCTCCAGTACGATGCTCAAAAAGGTTTTATTTGGGGGACTTGGTTTTTCTTGTTTGTTAGCCCCTTCAGCGTTACAGGCGCAAATTACTGTGGATCCTAACGCGAATGCCGCCCATCGTCCGGATATAGTCGCAGCGCCCAATGGGGTTCCCTCGATTGATATTGTTACCCCCAATGGCAAGGGCTTATCGCACAATAAATATAACGATTTTAATATTGGAAATCCGGGTGTGATTTGGAACAATCATGCGCAAGAAGTAGGGCAATCGCAGTTGGGGGGCATTATGCCGGGCAATCCGCATTTGCGTTTCACGGGTTCAGCGAAAGTGATTTTAAATGAAGTGACCAGCAGCAAGCGCAGTGCGCTTCATGGTCCAGGAGAGGTTTTTGGGAGCCCAGCCGATGTGATTATAGCCAATCCCAATGGGATAAGCTGTGATGGTTGTGGCTTTATCAATACGCCCCATGCGACTTTAACCACAGGTGTTCCCGAAATTGATGCGAGCGGTTTTTTGAAAGGCTTTGAGGTGCGAGGTGGGGATATTACCTTTGGCGCTAAGGGAGCCAATTTTTTCTCTGGCAAGGGGGCGGTTGATATTGTCGATATTGTCTCACGCACAGTGCATTTTGAAGGAGCTGTTGCGGGCAGAGAAATTGGTGTGACAGCAGGGACGGGTCACTTTGATTATGCTTCACGGGAAATGAAAGAACTGACCGATATTACCGGTAAACCGGAATATGCGATAGATGGTTCTGCTTTGGGGGCTCTACAGGCGGACAGAATAAAACTTGTGGCAACAGAAAAAGGTGTTGGGGTTCGCATGCGCCATGATATGGCAGCCAATGCGGGGCAGTTGCATCTTTCTGCTGACGGGAAAATCTCGTTGAAGAATGTTTTTGGTCATGGGGGTGTTGTCCTCAAATCGAAAAGCCAGAGCATATTGGCAAAACACATCACCTCGAAAAAGCATATTGATATTGCCGCCCATAAGGATGTGACGTTAGAAACGGTTGGCGCTGATGGTCATTTGAAGATAGAGGCGCAGGATGGGCTTTTATCGATTGCCGGTAAGGCAACCTCTGGGGGCAATATGGAGCTGTCTTCGCGCCAGACACTTCAAGTTTCAGGGCTAGGGGCAGGCGCTGATATGGCTCTTGAATCGGGCGGAAACTTGAAACTTGAGGGGATTGTTTTAGCGCAAGGGAATCTCAAGGCGCGTGCCGGTGGTGATATACAAGCTCATTTTTTAGCCGGTGGGGTTGATATGGCGGCAACGGGTGCTGCTGGTGTTGTTGTTCTTGGCACCCAAGGGGATGTTGATCTCCAGAGCAGTCAAGGTGCGATTGTTGCTGAAAGTGTTTATGGAGCAGGAGATATCACCCTAGTTTCTCATAATGGGCTATCTGTTTCTCAAACAATTCTGTCGCATCAAAATGTTGCCATTCAAGCACAACCAGCAACAAATGCTCCCGTTCATTTTGGGCAACTTTTAGCCTATGGCAAGGCAAATATTGAGGGCGGGGCGGTTGACTTTTCTTCGTTGATGACGGGTGAAAAAGCTGTTTTAAAGGTTGGCAGCCTTGATGCAGGCACACTGATGACAGGTGTCGTTTCTACGGGCGGTTCAGGGGATCTTGTTTTAGATGAAAAGGGCTTTCTTTTGATTACAGCAAAAGAAGGGGTGAAGGTTGGTCAGATTGCCAGTGGTGGCAATATTGAAATTTTTGCAGGCAACGACATCTATTATGATCAGGTCATGGGCTATGGCAGCGCAACATTGACATCGGTATCAGGAGAGATCAGTGTTGAGAATGTGTTGTCTGCTGAGGGGGATGTGAGATTGACGGCAAACACTCTCGATTTAAGCAATAATCGTTCTCATATTTACACGCCGCAAACGCTGTATTTAATTGCAGATCATATTGATGTCTCGGGCAGCGAATTGGCTTATGGCGGTTTAGACTTTCAAAGCACCAATGC
>NZ_JBHIRL010000051.1:0-3191 GCF_042197145.1 Bartonella sp. AA56HLJMS
ACCGTTGTGGTATGCGATTGAGATGTATCGGACGATTTCTCATGCAAAAAGCCACTTGATGACGATTGTGCTTGCTGATCCAAGTGTTCTTGGGCGCCTTTGATAGTAATCTTTCCCCCAGAGTGAATGGTAATATCCGCTTTTTTCTGATCTCCTAGTGCTTTCTCTCCTGACGTTTCCTCTGCCTTACCGGCTACGAGCATCGAGGCGACAACTTCCGTGTTGTTTCCGGAATCAATGGCAATGCCTTCACCCCCTGTTATGCTTGACCCCACAACTTGGCGCACATCCATCTTGTTATGCTCAGATTTGCTGCTACTAAATGCTCCACCGTCTTTATGGTACGACATCTCATACTGTAAGCTATCCTCTGCATTATTGATGAGAATATCGTTGCTGGCTTTCAGCCCCACCTTGCCATCAGCCGCAATGGAACTACCTGTAATGCTAAGATCATGCGGTTTGCCATCCTGCCCTGCAATGACAGTGCTATCACCTCCCGATTTTATCGAAGAGCCAACGGCATGAGAGGCTTGCATATCCACTTTCGTGTTTTTGGTGCGAAGATGATACTCCATCTCATCGTTTCTCACCCCTATTGTTACCTCCCCTTGGGCGCCAAGAGCAACATTGCCCTTGGCATCTATATCGGAAGCAGCCATATGGATATCTTTTCCAGAGAGAACAGTGGTCTCTTTTCCAGAACTTAAATGAGAGCCATTGTGTAAAGCAACATGAGATGTTTCACTCCCATTCTGATTGTCCATACTGTTGCGTGTGGCATCAATCGAAACATTCCTCTCAGCTTGTAAGAGAAGTTTATCCTTTGTTTGAACATCAGAGCCTAAGATATTCAAATCTTTTCCAGAGGCAAGTGTCGTTGAGCCTCCAGAGTTGACTTCTGATTTATGATGCATGGTGGCATCACCCTGTTCATCATGGTAATGGGTTTCTGCTGAACCGATCGTCAAGTTACCTTGTTCTGTAGCCATGGCAAGATCACCTCCGGTAGTGATCCCCACCCCTGAGGCGGTGATATCTTGCTTGGCAATCACCGTTGCATTACCCCCAGCAGAAAGCGCCTCGGTGTTTAATACTGTCTCCACGCCGTCAACCGTTGTGCGCCCTGCATCCAAACGAATATTTTTCTCCGCAAGGAGAACAGCATCACCACCCGCCGCAAAATGCCCTCCTTGACTAAAGATATCCCCGCCATGCACATGCAACTGGTGGTTTGCCGCAATCCGCCCTGAATTGGTTATCGTGGAATTGCTTGTATTTTGGCTGGTGATATTGACATCATCGCCCATGATCAAAGCCCCAGCAGAAACAAAGGAGGCTCTGTCTTTTTCAGGGATGTAAAGCACCGGTGCATAAACATCCATGCCCTTGACCTGTTGGCGCACATAAATCACCATTGGGGCTTCTAGGGACGCCAATTGTTCTTCACTCAAAGCCTCACCAAAAGGGAGATTGTGTGCTTTTGCATAGTCTGCCCCGACATCCAGCAAGGTTTTGACTTGTTCAATGGCATCACTTCCAGGAATAAAGGAACCTTTGCCCAAACCTTGACCAACAAGATCACGCATTTGTTTTTCAATCAATTCCTTTTCGAAATAAGCATCGCCTAAGAAAAAAATCTCTCTGTCAGGATTGTAACCAATTCTGTTCAAATAATAGGCTGAGCCATAAAACTTGCCGACATCAAGAAATTCTGCCCGCGTTTCATAAATGAAATTTTGATTGGGTAGCGTGCCCCCAACACCACCCGATTGGGGTTTTGGTAAAGGGAGCCCCTCAGAAAGTTCCCCCGCATTATTGAGATCGACTGTTGGTGTAAAGAGAGCGCCAGCCCCAGTTAAACCACTTAAGGACTCCAGTGGATTGCCTTCAACTGCTTGTGCTTTAAAATGCGCATCCCCTGTAATCGAACCTTCCGCTGCCGTGTTATTGAGTTGATCGACCACCAAATTCAACGTGCCACCCGCTTGGACAAGACCAGGAGCTGCATCAAGAGCTTCTGAACCAGTATGGCGATCCTTGCCATCGGCTATATCTAAAGAAACATCGCGGCTTCCATCAGCTTTATAGCCATAACAATAACCATCCTGCGTATTGGCATTACAACCCAGATAAGTTTTTTTATAAGCCGTTGCACCCAGATTGGTCAGCACACCAGCGTGGATATCGGCATTTCCCCCTGCTTCTATAGAGCTATAATGGTTGTCAATGGTATCAGCGTTAATGATGAGATTGCCACTAGATTGTATTACCCCCGAAACAGTTGGTTTATGCGAAAATGCTTGTGTGACAGTCTTTTCTGTCATGTGTGACCAGTCTTCGTTTATTGACCCAAACCATCCTCCCTTCCGCCGAGAACCATTCCATACAAACTCTTCTATGTCTCCTTTTCGAGCATTATGTTTCCAAGTAAATGCCTTATAGACTGTCCCATCTTTTAAAGTTGCCGTGCCATAGGTTCCTTCTTTGTTATTCCAAAGTTGTTGCTCAAATATAAAGTGTTTTGGACCGACTGGCCCACTCTCCCTCTTAGAAAGTTTTCCTTTTCCCCAACGATCCCAGTACATATCATGATATAAAGGCCTACCATCGAGAAAATTATATTTGTCTGGTTTTTCGAAAGAAATATCGCTATATTCCGTTTTTTCCGTGATGACAGGCGTGCTATCGGCTTCGTTTTTTAGAGTGTTGGTTTGGATATTTAAGTTTCCACCAGCTTGAATAAAGCCCGCTTTGTTCACAAGCGAAAGGCTTTTTCCGCTGCCAGCTGCATTGGTGAAAGATAAATCACCTTCTGTCATTATGGTGCCAAAATCATTGAGCAAAGCACCATCAACTTGTAAAGCACCATTGCCCTTCACATAGATTAAACCCGTTTTGTTGTTGGTCACATCCCCCGTCACGCTAAAGACTAAATCCTGCCCCGATGCCAATTGACCGCTATTTCTAAGCTCCCCCGTCTTGATCACGAAATCTCGTGCCGCTAAAACAGACGTTGTCTCATCAACCATAACGCTTGGAGCAACAAAGAGAATATCTCCAGTTCCACCCTGATCTGTCACGGCTTGTAGCCGCGCATGGTGAATATCAAGGGCATTGGTGCTTTGAAAGTCTAAACCGCCATAAGCCAATTCGCTGCCCGAGACATCAATATGATCTGCAATTAAATA
>NZ_JBHIRL010000052.1:0-3130 GCF_042197145.1 Bartonella sp. AA56HLJMS
ATAGCTGGCATTGCTTCAATAAATAAATTGAAGTCACGCATATTGAAAACATTGTCACCAGCTGCCGTCTTTGCTGCTTTGATCAACGCAACAAATGTTTCTCTTATCGTCTCTCTCGGATGCATGGGGGCTCCTGTTATTTAACATTTATCCTTTTCTTTATATTGGTATCGTGTTATGATACGTAAAAGAACGAATAAAGGTGATTTGGTGATTGAATCTTTTGCTGATAAGCGGTGTAAAGATCTTTTAGAAGGCAATCTGCCCAGAGGCTTTCCCACCACTCTAGTGCGTATAGCCCAAAGAAAGTTGTTTATGCTCGATAAAGCAGTTGATCTTAAAGATTTGCGCAGTCCTCCGGGAAATCGTCTAGAAGCGTTGAAAGGAGAGCGTAAAGGTCAATATTCTATCCGTATTAATGACCAGTTTCGTATTTGTTTTGAATGGCGCTCTAATGGTGCCTATGAAGTTGAAATCGTAGATTATCATTGATCTGTAGGAGGTCGAGATGAAAAATTATATAGCGATTCATCCCGGAGAAATTTTACGAGAGGAATATTTAAAAGAATATGCTCTCTCTGCTTATGCTCTTGCAAAAGCATTAAATGTTCCACGCACGAGAATAGAACGTATTGTTGCTGAAAATAGTCCAGTGACTCCCGATACAGCACTAAGATTAGCCTATTTTTTTGATACTACTGCTGAATTTTGGCTTAACATGCAAGCTGCTTATGACGTTAGTATATTACAAACTGAAAAAGCAGACGAATTTGCCAAAATCAATAAATTTGAATGTAGGGTTTAACCACTCCCTACCTTTAACGATAGGGAGGGGAGTTCTATTTTTTTAATTAAGCAACCTTTTTAATGGGGCTCTCGAAATCTGGTTCATAAGTTCGCAACAAAGAATCCATGCTATGTGGCAGTTCTGAAGCTCCAAAATCTGTCAAAATTGCCAAGATTTTTGTAATATTGGGCACGTCATTTTGAAGTTTTAAAACTAGAACCTTTTCTATTGCATTCATAGTTTGAACCAGAGCACTACAATCTTTGTCGCTCACATTTTCATCATTAGAAAATTGAGATAATGCTATCCATAAATCGCATAAGAAGTTGGTATCTATCTTCATTGTACACCTCCATGGATTTGTTCTCTCAAACAAGCTAATCCTCTAGATGTGATTTTTGTTGAAGGCAGCACCTTTTCTGTACCATCTGGTCTTTGAATGGTGATAGCGGGACAATCCATGAATCCTTTCTTGATCTTGTCCTGATAAGGTAACAGTGGCGCTCCTGGAGCCCGTCGATATACCCAATCATGTTTACGCAAATAATCGGTTAAGTCCTTTGGTCTTACTTCCAACATCTTTGCTGCTTCTATCAAACCAAACAAACCATCAGAGCGTTTTAAACCTTCCAAAGCTTCTGCTTTTGGTGCTAATTCGGCAATGGTGTTATCCTTCTGTTCGATTTGATTTTGTAAGTGATTTAAAACACCAAGTAATGCTTCGGGTTTGGAGTAGTCAACTTGTGGTGTCACTACTTGTTTCAAAAGCCGTTCACATTTGATAAAGTATAAACGAGCTTCTCTACCTTTCTTATTATTCTCAAGCATAGAAAGCTCTTTTGCTACACTTAAAGTCAGATGATAATCTTTACGATTGTGACCACCCCTGCCTTTGCTTCCCAAAATAGGGAAGCAAACAAAGTCTTGATTTTCTACCAAATTATATTTGTTGATACGTTCAGTAATCCAGTCCGCAAATTTTTTACCTACTTCTAAAAAACTATGCAATTCACGTGCATTTACTGTTTGAACAATTTCCTGTCCAACAGTTTGTTCCGATATCGGAATAAGAGTGTTCATTATGAACTCCTGTGTAATTAGACGTTTTTGATTGACACTCAATAAAAGAGTGCCGGGTGCTCAAAAACACGGTACACAGTCCGTCGTTATGCTTTTCCCAAAAGGGTATTGTATAGCATAACCACACCCGACAATGTCATTATACGCATGTAGCATATAACAAGTCAAAGTCTTTAATGCGCGGAAAAGAGATTGGTTCGGCAATCCACCCGCTGTGTATTTAAGGTGTTTTTGAGGCACCTGATTCGATTATTCATATTGTCGCCACAATGTCAAGTGGCAATGTAATGTTTTTATAAAAGTAATCTGTTAAATCCTTTGGTCGTACTTCAAGCATTTTCGCTGCTTCAATAAGACCAAACAAACCATCAGAGCGCTTTAAACCATCCAAAGCTTTTGCTTTTGGTGTTAATTCGGTAATGGTGTTATCCTTTTGCTCAATTTGACTTTGTAAGTGATTCAAGACTCCCAGCAATGCTTCAGGTTTGGAGTAGTCAACTTGTGATGCAGCTATCTGCGGTGTTGCTACTTGTTTCAAAAGCCGTTCACATTTGATAAAGTATAAACGAGCTTCTCTACCTTTCTTATTATTCTCAAGCATAGAAAGCTCTTTTGCTACACTTAAAGTTAGATGATAATCTTTAGAGGGACGACCACCTTGGAGGTTTTCCCCAAAATTGGTGAAAACTAAATAATCCTGATTTTCTAATAAATTATATTTGTTGATGCGATATTTAATCCAAGTAGAGAAATCTTTACCTACTTCTAAAAACGCATGCAAATCACGAGCGTTAACAGTTTGAACAGTTTCCTGATCGATAACCTGTTCTCTAATTTCTATAAGAGTATTCATAATGAATTCCTTATGGTTAGATGTTTTTGATTGACACTCTAAGAAGAGTGCCGGGTGCTCAAAAACACGGCCACAAGTCCGTCGTTACACTTTCCCCGCAAGGGTATTGTATAGCGTAACCACACCCGACAATATTATTATACGCATGTAGCATATAATGAGTCAAAGTCTTTAATGTATAGAAGACTGATTATTTCGGTAACCAATCCGCTTATGGTTTAAGGTGTTTTTGAGGCACCTGATTCGATTATTCATATTGTCGCCACATTGTCAAGTGGGAACGTAATATTTTTATAACAATAATCAAAACAGCTTGCTAGACAAAGGTGCCTTATTATTTCTGTTCTCGCAAGATAAGCTTATACATACCGGATTCAGAGGCTTGGACATCTGTGATCACGAAGTGCTCT
>NZ_JBHIRL010000053.1:0-3103 GCF_042197145.1 Bartonella sp. AA56HLJMS
GCCATGTCGCGTGCGAATGGCGCGCAACAGGTTGCAGAAGAATCGAAGAGGGTTTCGGAACAAGCGCTTAGCGAAGTTACCAAAACGGGTGAAGCGGTTACAGCAGTAACGACAACGGCTAATCGTGCAAAAGATACAGCGGATACAGCCAAGGGATTAGCCGAAGAAGCCAAGGGTGCCTCTGAAGCCGCCAAGCAAATGGCAGAAGAGGCGAAGGCAGGATTTGATAGAGCTACAGGGGAAATAAGTAGTACGAAAGGTTCATTGGCTACGGCATTGCAAAGTTTTGTAGAGGTCAAGCAGGCAAGTGAGAACGCCGTCCATGTCTCGACAGAAGCAAAGAGATTAGCCGATGAATCGAAATCCATTGCTGAACGTGCAGAATAAACAGCGAGAGATGCTTCCCAAACAGCAACAGAGACGACGCAAGTAGCCGCAACAGCGGTAGCAACGTGTCATGAAGTTAAGACAGTAGCGACACAAGCAAGTATGAAGGCAGATGGAGCCAAACAGACAGCCGCTGATGCGAAGGATATTGCCGAAGAAGCAAAAGGTTTATCGGAACGGGCGACATCTTCTGTTAGAGAACTTACAAAAACAGCGTCTCAAGTACAAACGGCAGTAGAGAAGGCATTAACGGAGTCAAGAGAATCCAAACAGATAGCAGAGTCATCTAAGACACTCTCAGAAGAAGCCAAACAACTTGCAACAGAAGCCCAAAATGCCTCTACCAATGCGCTTACAGAAGCGAATGCAGCGAAGGATAAAGCATCTACAGCGCTTACCTTAGTCAATGATGTCAAGAATATTTCTGAAGAAGTGAAAGGTATTGCAGAAACGGCATTATCGACCGCTACCACAGCTAAACAGGCTGGTGATGAGATCGGGCAAAAAGCTTTAGAAGCGTTAACGAAGTCGAGTGAAGCTAAGAGTTTAGCGGAAACAGCTCATAGCACAGCAGTAAGTTCACAGCAGACAGCCGCTGATGCAAAAGCTAAAGCCGAAAGTGTAGAGACAGTTGCGAATACAGCGAAGAGCACAGCAGAAGAAGCCAAGAATGTAGCGGATAGAGCAACAGAGAAAGTAGAGCAAGCTGTAAGAGAGGCTAGCGATGCGAAATCTAAAGCGGAAAGTTTAAAGACTGTTGCGACTGAAGCGAAATCCACGAGTGAACAAGCAAGTCAAACAGCCTCTAATGCTAAAAGTTTATCAGAAGAAGCAAAGGTTAAAGCAGAAAGTGTAGAGAGAGTTGCGAATGAAGCAAATCAAACAGCGACTTCTTCGAAGAGCGTATCAGAAGAAGCAAAAGAAGAGGCAAGTAATGCCAAAGCGATAGCCTTAGAAGCGAAAAGTGCAGCGGATACAGCAACAGCGACGGCTCATCAAGCCCAACAGAGTGCAGAGGAGGCTACAAAATTAGCTTCTGAAGCGAAAGCGGTAGCAGAGTCTGCGGCGCGTTCAGGAGAGACGGCAGGGCAGGTTGATGCAGAAGCGTTGAAGGGTATAGCTACAGCAGCAAAGAGTAAAGCGGAAGCAGCAGAGAAGGTAGCAGAAGAAACGAAAGGTGCTTTGGATGGTCTAAAACAATTAGCCAATAGTGCGAAGTCGACAGCGGACGAGGCAAAGAAGGTAGCTGATGGTGCACAAAAGAAGGCATCACAGGTAGAGACAGTAGCGGGTGAAGCTGAAAAGATAGCGAAAGAAGCCAAACAGACAGCTGGTTATGCTAACCATGAGGCGGCACAAGCGCGCAGTGAGGTAGAAAAGGCAAAAAGTACAGCTCATGAAGGATGGAGTAATGCCAATAAAGCTCAGGAAGTAGCAGGTGACGCTAAGACTATAGCAAGTTTAGCGCGTACGTACGCAGATGAAGCCAAGAAGATAGCGGAAAATTCAGGCAACACAGCTCATCAAGGGTGGAGTACAGCTAACAACGCGAAGGAAGTGGCAGATAACGCTAAGACTATAGCAAGATTAGCAGAAATGGCAGGCGAAGAAGCCAAGAAAATAGCGGAGAAAGCCGATGACCGAGCGTATGAAGCCAAGAATGAAGTAGAAAAAGCCAAGGAAATAGCGAGTAATGCAAAATATATAGCAGAACAAGCGCAGAGGGCAGCCGAAACAGCGGGTAAAAAAGCAGCGTCTTTGGAAGAAGAAGCGGAAGAGGCACAAAAAATAGCCAAGGAAGCCAAGGAGTCTGCTGGTTATGCAAGACATGATGCGACGCAAGCGCGCAATCAGGCAGAAAATGCAGAGAAAATAGCCTCGTCTGCGAGGAGTAGGGTTATCGATATCAACCAAGTGGTTGAGAATTTTAAAGCCCCCGTAAGTTTAGCGCGGATGTACTCAGAAGAAGCCAAGAAAAAAGCCGAGTCGGCAGATTCACAAGCCTATCAAGCCAAGAGCGAAGCCGAAAAAGCCAAGGAAGTAGCCGATAGAGCGAAAAGGACAGCAGAAGAAGCCAAAAAAACAGCCGATACGACGAAACAAGAGCTTGGAGGGATCAAGAGTTCCCTAGCAACGGCAACAACAGCCCATACAGTAGCTTCACAGACAAAAGTGTTAGCGGAAGAGGTAAACAATTTACTGAAACAGTCCAATTTAACGGTTCTTTCAATTTCCACACCGTTTCTTGTAGCGACAGGCAAAGCGCAATTAACCGTGAAAAAAGGAACACGCATAACTTTGGCATTAGGCAATGATACTTTGGTTGCAAGTTATACGGTAGATACAAGAATAAGCGTTCCTTCTCTTTCGGCGGGGAAGGATTATTATGTTTATTTGGTTTCTGATGGAGGACAGTCTCATAAATTTGTTTTATCAGAAAACTCTACGTATCCAAGGGATTACACAGTGAGTAATTCGCGAAAGATAGGAGGGTTTCATACACTCTGTGCGGATGTTGGTACGATTTCCGGTCACCCATTGTCTGGTTATAGGGCAGGGGATATTTTACCCAATTCAGTTTGGTGTCTCAATCACCGCCCGCATAGTTCACCAGAAGGTATGGTTTATGATCCTTTGCAAGATCTTTGGGTTGATATTTATCTTCAATCAGGGACGGGTGAAAATACGAAATCAATGTATCGTACCAATATAACAA
>NZ_JBHIRL010000054.1:0-3051 GCF_042197145.1 Bartonella sp. AA56HLJMS
CGTGTTGCATAAAGGGTCATCTCCTTATCATCTGCAACAAAAGACTTTTGATCTGTTGGCGTAAAATCTTGCGTGCCCTGGGCTTTGATGTCTTTTTCACTGAACTCATTGCCTCCATAGGTGCTGCCTATCTTTAATTTTGCCTCAGAAAACGCGGTCTTGACAAAAGCCTTCATCGAAGTGATCAAAGCGCCACGAGGTAATATCCCTATTTTCGTTGTGAGATGCTTATCTTTATGCGAGATATTCAAACGTAAGAAACTCACCTGTTGGGTGTGAAGATTTCTCCCCTGTAGTGGAGGTGGTAATTGATCTGCCATGTCTTGCTTCCTCCCTATGATTAATTATCAGGTTCACCGCTGTAGGTGGGGATAACAATCGTTCCAAAATCTTGAGCTGTTTGTGCGCTATTGGGCATCTTAAAACGTGTTTTCTTCATTCCTATTAAGGTTTTGGCTGCAACACCAAATTCACGTTCATAATCAAAATACTCTTCTTTAAGCGTATAATGCGTTGCACTGTGATTTTTGCCAAAACCAATAACAGCACTTTGCGCCCCTAGAAACACCGCGCGACGCACACTTTTAACAGCTGTATTATCTGTCGATTTAACACCATGGGTAACATGAATAGCTTCGCGTAAAACAACACCATTATACATGCCAAGAGAACCATCAAAGATTGGGTTCTTTGCACGAGAAGTCGCATAAACCGATTTTTGGATATCTAACCACTCACCAGCGGCTGTATTGGTACGCAATTGCATCACTTGTGTTGGGTGCAAATAGAGAACGTAAACATCATCACCGTTAACATGGACGGGGGAAATTTGCGGATTGGCAAGTTTGGCTTGTTTAACCGCTTCATCAATAAGCTTCAAACTAAAGCTATGTTTGGCTTTATCATTAAGATCTTCATCTTTGGTTTTCCCATCGGGGCGGATAATCCGTTCACTGCTTGGTGCCATGATTTCATTAAAGCCATAATGAACCGGTTTAATGTACACTTCTCGACCATCAACGCTAATCGTACGGGCTGTATAACCACATACCTGCAAAAAGAACATGATGCTTAAACGATTGGCATACCAGCGAACCAAGCCTTCTTTCGCTTTCTTACGTAAATTCGGGAGGATTCTCTGTTGATCAATCGAATCATCATTGGCAACACGCGCCGCATGTAAAAGCTCGTTAATCACCAACCGATCATTCATAAATTGAAGCGCCTCTTCATTGCCTTCTAAGGTTTCGCCTTGCGTGACACCATCTCCAAACAGATTGACTAGCAAACTGAACGTAACACTATCCCCTGCGCTCTTATGGGTTTCGTTATAAAGTTGGATAATGCTGTTCGAACTTTTGCCAATAAGAGGGGCAATTTTTGTCGCTTTCAAAACTTCATTGCTTAATTTCTGTGACCACAATTTCACCGATTGCGGATCATGGGTTCCTATATGTGTTGTTGCCATTGATTTCACCTTTCTTTGCTGTAAAAAAACCGGCTTAAAGCCGGTGGAAAACCCGCATCAAGGCGGATTATGTTGTAAAACTGATTGCCTAATCAGGGTCTGCACCCATTATTTCATAAAAACGGGCTTCATTTTTCGGATTGGATATCCATGCGTTGAATTCCTTTTCTGACATATTCGCAAGTGTCTCTTTGGTCATAGGACCCGTCACGCCCCCTCCACCAGATGCCGTTAAGGTTCTCGCAGAATTCTGACGGCTTTGAAGTGCTGCAACTTGATTATTCGCTTGCACTGCTTGGTTCTGATAGCCAAGGTTTTGCGCTATTCTATAAATCTCTTCTGCCGGATTGAGATCTCTTTGTGCACAAGTGGCTACAATCGTACGCAATTCATTCCTTATGATCTCAGAAATTGTGTTTGGATCTGCATACTCAGGATAAAGTGACGACCAAGAACTCAATTCCTTCGCACGCTTCTCATAAAGAAAATTTGCCGCATCACCAAAATCACTGAATTTATTTTGAAACGACTTAACAGAATTGTTGAAAAACTGACCAAGATGTATATCATGCTGCTGCTGTTCCTCAGCTTGTCTTAGCGCTTCTTTCTGTTCCCTAATATACGCATCCTGCTCTCGAATCTTTTTTCCCATCCAACTCATATAGCCAATAATGTCTTGTGTAGGGTCTGGGGGTGCATTTTCACCTTCAACCATTGGCGTCTGGGACTGGGGTTCATAAAGCTTGACAAGCGCTTCACGAGCTTGTTTGGCTTGTTGCTCCATACGCTGCTGTTCTATACTAGGAACAATCTCTGAAGGCTTTTCAACGGGCTGTGCAACCGGCTCTGGAGAGGTGACATCATCATTATCAATCGTTTCACCATCATAAGTGCCGGCATCAAAAGAGCTCTCATCATCAAAGACCGGTGCTCCAACTCTGTAATCTTCATTCATAGCTTCGTTCATTTCTGCATTCATTCTCTAACCTCTCTCAAATGCTTCTTCCTCTGTATGTTGCCGCTCTTTCACGCATGATTTGATTTTGCGCTCGTTCATTAAGAATACGCTCCCGTTCAAGCTCATGCTTCTGTTGCATCAATTCAGCTTCCAATTCTGCTCTCTTTTGACGCATAACCAATTCAATCTGCTTGCCTTGTAAATCCATCTGTTGCATCTGACTTTTAGCCGCAATATCTTGCTGCTTTTCCTGCAACTTCATTTCTTGTTCCGGATTCATTTGCTGTTGTTGGGCTTGTTGTGCCATTTGCTGCTGTTGCATCTTCTCACTTACACGATTGAGTAATGACGCAGGCAATGGTGAATAACGAAGCAAATCAAGCATGATATCCGGTGTTACGGCATTTTGAAGCAACGGTAATAATTGCGTGATAATGCCAAAGGTACGCTCTTTCTCATTCGGGCTGGTTGGAGCATCATCGACAACAATGTCATACTCGACACTCGTTACTTCTTCACGCGTCAATGGAATATATTGCGCATTCTCCTCACCAGATATCCGTACCAAACGCCCATCGGACAAGTAATTCTGTATAAGGTGCAAAATAATCTTACCTTGCCGCTT
>NZ_JBHIRL010000055.1:0-3048 GCF_042197145.1 Bartonella sp. AA56HLJMS
AAGCGGCAAGGTAAGATTATTTTGCACCTTATACAGAATTACTTGTCCGATGGGCGTTTGGTACGGATATCTGGTGAAGAGAATGCGCAATATATTCCATTGACGCGTGAAGAAGTAACGAGTGTCGAGTATGACATTGTTGTCGATGATGCGCCAACCAGCCCGAATGAGAAAGAGCGCACCTTTGGTATCATCACACAGCTGCTCCCATTGCTTCAAAATGCGATTACGCCGGATATTATGCTTGATCTACTTCGTTATTCTCCATTGCCTGCGTCATTACTCAATCGTGTCAGTGAGAAGTTCCAACAGCAACAAATGGCACAACAACAGCAGATGGATCCCGAGCAGGAAATGAAGTTGCAGGAAAAGCAACAAGACTTAGAGACGAAAGCACAGATGCATCAGATGGATTTGCAACAAAAGCAGATTGATCTTTTTGTGCATCAAGAGAGAGCAAAAACAGACGCAGAACTGATGAAGCAACGCTATGAGATTGAACGGCAGAAGCTTCTCAATGATCAGGCACACAATCAGATTATGCGAGAGCGAATAGCATTACACAGAGGTATGCATAGTTGAGAAAGGTGAAAGAATGAATGCAGAAATGAATGAAGCTATGAATGAAGATTACAGAGTTGGAGCACCGGTCTTTGATGATGAGAGCTCTTTTGATGCTGGCACTTATGATGGTGAAACGATTGATAATGATGACATTACGTCTCCAGAGCCGGTTGCACAGCCCGTTGAAAAACCTTCAGAGATTGTTCCTAGTATAGAACAGCAGCGTGTGGAGCAACAAGCCAAACAAGCTCGTGAAGCGCTTGTCAAGCTTTATGAACCCCAATCCCAGACACCAATGGTTGAAGGTGAAAATGCACCCCCAGACCTACGTGAGGACCCTGTTCGTTTAGTGGCGTGGATGCTAGATAAGATTCAAAAGCAAGATGCGTATATTAGGGAACAGAAAGAAGCGCTAAGACAAGCTGAGGAACAGCAGCAGCATGATATACGTCTTGGTGAATTTTTTAATAATTCTGTTAAGTCGTTTCAAAATAAATCCAGTGATTTTGATGCCGCGGCAAATTTTCTTTATGAGGCACGCGCAAAGGAATTGAGTTCTTGGTCATCACTTTATCCTGAGTATGGACAACAAAACACAATAGATGCGATTATAAGAGATCAATTGCATGCTCTTGTAGCGACTTGTGCACAAAGAGATCTCAATCCGGCAGAAGAGATTTATAGAATAGCGCAAAATCTTGGTTATCAGAATCAAGCAGTGCAAGTGAATAATCAGGTTGCAGAACTTCAAAGTCGGCAGAATTCTGCGCGGACTTTGACAGCATCTGGAGGAGGGGGGAGTACTGGACCAATGACTTTAGCAAGCATTGATAGGATGTCAGAAGAAGAATTTGACGTTTGGATATCAAATCCGAAAAATAAAGCGATTTTTCGGCAATTACACGGTGCAGGTAACGGGTATTAAGAGTGCATTTTATAGAAATTAGTCTGTTTTATACAGGGCTATGATCCGGCTTTTAAGCCGGTTTTTTTTACAGCAAAGAAAGGTAAAATCAATGGCATTAACAACAGTTAGAGCAGATGATCCTCATGCGATAAGCACGTGGTCAAAATTATTAAATACAGAAGTTTCAAAGGCGATACCTATTGCCCCTCTTATAGGCAGGGGTTCAAACAGCATTATTCAACTTAAAACTGAAACACAGAAGGGCAGAGGGGATTGTGTTACATTTAGCTTACGTACACAGCTTTTGGGACGGGGAGTTACCTCAGGACAGACGCTTGAGGGGAATGAAGAGGCATTACAATTCCTTCATGACAGACTCTATATTGACGAGCTTTCGCATGCAGTTCGTGTAGAAAATGAAGGTAGTATAGCGCAACAACGTACAACGTTTGATTTGCGTGACGAAGCAAAAGATGGCTTAGTTGATTGGTATGCAGATCGCTTAAGCTTGATGTTTTTCATTCAAGCTTGCGGATATACAGCAAGGACAATCTCTTTTGAAGATCGGATGATAGATATCGAGAATGTGCATTATGGATTTAATGAACCTCTGGCACCAAGTAGTAAGCGAATTATCCGTCCAGATGGTAAAACCAAGGATGAAGATCTCAGTGAAGCGCCAAAACACAGCTTTAGTTTGAAGCTTATTGACGAAGCTGTAAAAATGGCGAAACTTGCTAATCCCAAAATTCGACCAGTACGTGTGAATGGGGAGAGTGTTTATGTTCTCTATTTGCACCCAACACAAGTGATGCAATTGCGCACCAATACAGAGACTGGACAGTGGCTTGATATTCAGAAAGCTGCTTATACGGGTTCGCGCGCGAAGAACCCGATTTTTGATGGTTCTCTTGGCATGTATAATGGTGTGATTTTACGTGAATCTGAACATGTCACTCATGGGGTTAAATCTACCGATCATACAGCGAAAAAAAGTGTGCGTCGTGCTGTTTTTCTTGGAGCACAAAGTATCGTTATGGCTTTTGGAAATAATCGCAATGTCAATCGCTATAAATTGGTGGAAGAGCATTTCGACTATCAACGTTACTATGGTTTGTCTGCGAAAACACTGATTGGCATGAAGAAAACCCGTTTCAAATTTCCAAATAGCTCTCAAGCAGCGCAAGATTTTGGAACGATTGTTATCCCCACCTACAGTGGTGAACCTGATAATTAATCATAGGGAGGAAACAAGACATGGCAGATCAATTACCACCTCCACTACAGGGCAGAAATCTACATACCCAACAGGTAAGTTTTTTGCGGTTAAATATCTCGCATAAAGATAAGCATCTCACAACGAAAATAGGGATATTACCCCGTGGCGCTTTGATCACTTCAATAAAAGCGTTCGTTAAGACGGCATTTTCAGAAGCGAAATTGAAGATTGGCAGCAGCTATGGGGGCAATGAGTTCAGTGAAAAAGACATCAAAGCCCAAGGCACGCAAGATTTTACGCCAACAGATCAAAAGTCTTTTGTTGCAGATGATAAGGAGATGACCCTTTATGCAACACG
>NZ_JBHIRL010000056.1:0-3033 GCF_042197145.1 Bartonella sp. AA56HLJMS
TGAGTTGATCGACCACCAAATTCAACGTGCCACCCGCTTGGACAAGACCAGGAGCTGCATCAAGAGCTTCTGAACCAATCTGGCGATCCTTGCCATTGGCTATATCTAAAGAAACATCGCGGCTTCCATCAGCTTTATAGCCATAACAACTGTCTGTATAAGCCTGACAACCAAGATAAGTGTTTTTATAAGCTGTTGCCCCCAAATTAGTGAGCACATTGGCGTGGATATCGGCATTTCTCCCTGCTTCTATAGAGCTATAATGGTTATCAATGGTATCAGCATTAATAATAAGATTGCCACTAGATTGTATTACCCCCGAAACAGTTGGTTTATGAGAAAACCCTTGCGTGACAGTCTTTTATGTATCATGTGAGATAAATTATTCCATCGGTACCCTTGAAAAAAGCGAACTTTCACTCTCTTCATTCCAAGTAAATGCCTTGTATACTATCTCATCTTCTAAAGTTATCTTACCATAAGTTGCCTCTTTGTTGGGCAAAGAATTTTTAAAGTGAAAATCACATATGTTTCCTGAACATTCAACTTCCTCATAGGAAACGGCCCACATTTCTACCCTCAACTCATTTGCTACACTTGTTGTATGATACAAAATCGCATTTTCAATTGGATCAAACCCCTCTGGTTTTTGGAATGCGATGGTGACTTCTTCCGTTTTTTCCGTGATGATCAACAAATTGAACAGATCAATCAAGTTGTTGAAGCCTTTTTAGCAGAGATAGAACGAGAGATACAACAACTCTCAACAAAAGCTGCTTAACCTTATGGGGTGTTTTGTTCCCCGCATATCTACGAGCACCCCCACCCTTCCTAACACTTTCAAGTAATGCGTGATTCACGCCACACGTGAATTGCATCTCAATGTAAGGAGAAAAGATATGGCGCCTCGTCCAGCTGCTATAACGCAACCAGCCATTGCACGCGCTTTAAGAGAAGCTAAAAAACAAGGTTGCGAACTCATAGAAATCAAACCTACCGGTGAACTGCTTATCTATCTTAAATCCGATATTCCAATACCAAATTCAGTTAGCCACCCAGACAAACTTTTAGATTTGTCAAAGAATGAATATTACGAAACCGCACTCTCTAAGATGTAAAATACCATGCCTAAACCACGTCCTCCTCATCTCGTTAAACAAATTACTCAACATGGCAAAATTGTATGGTATGTACGTATTGGTCATGGCAAACGCATTAGAATACGCGGTACCTATGGAACGCAAGAGTTTGTTGATAACTACAAAAGCGCACTTGCCGAGTTACAAGGGCTTATACTTCCTAAATCAAAAACCGGTAAACTTGTTGAAGGTTCATTTGCATGGCTGCTTAAACAATACTTTAACAGCTCTAATTGGCATAGCTACACTAAAGCTACAAAAAAACAAAAAGAACTCAATCCTTATGAAGGTATGTGATTGGAGAAGAAACATTCATTTGTGGTAAGAAGGTAAAAAACTAGTTAAAGAAAGTTTTGGCAACCTTTTTCGTGAGGCTTGTAACGTAGCGGGAATCGAAAAATCAGCACATGGCTTAAGAAAATTAGCAGCAACACGCGCAGTTAATTCTGGTGCAACAGTATCACAATTCAAAGCAATTTTTGGCTGGACAAATGATGCTATGGCATCTCTTTACACAAAGAGCGCAGACCGTAAAAAAACTCGCTCTTGAAGCCATAAAAAAGCTTCAAAAAGATGAGGGATAGAGGCAAAAAAACTCAATAGAATCAGGAATAACCTATTCTCTCATATTAGACATAAATATTTTATTTTACACATACTTGTGATGAATCGGCTTTTAAAACTTTGTCTTTTAAAGTTTACGCTTTCTGACTCTGCATAATTTAGCGTTTTTAAGTTCTATTCTTGAAAAACTATGTAATACCTTCACAAACTATCTATTGATCTAAGGGTATTGCTCAATAATTTTTTCTTCCATTCAAATTAACTTTTTGCTTATCCCACAGAAAAAGCATTACAAATATACCTAATTTCCAGCCATATCTAGAAGAGATTTTAAACTATCGATGCAAATCTTACATAAAATTTTATTCAAATAGTGCAAATCAGCCATTCCCTCCAAGGTACTCTTTAGACGCACTAAATATCTGAATATTTTTATTTAAAAACTTAAAATCTTTTAAAGAGTTTTCTTATTGAATTGTACTTAATTTAAACTCAATAAAAACTTTCCTTGAATATATATGTCATTCTTACAAATTTATCTCTCATAAACTGTCAGAGTAATAACATTTTCTTTTCGCCAATATGAACGATCTAAATAAAATAAATATCTGGAAAGGTAAAATAATCCAAAAATACACGACCGGAATTTAATATAATTTATCAAACATTTTCAACTAAACATTTCTTATTATTACGAAAACGATTGTTAGAACTTAAAAAAAATATTGCTTTGTAGAAAATTTTTAAACAGGAAAAAAATGATAAATATCATAATTACCTTTCATTTTTTCAGAAAAAACTATCATGTTTAAAAATGAAACTCTTAGATAACACACTCAAAGAATTAACTTATGAAGAATTATTTTAATTGAAACTTAAATAGTTTTACAAAGAACGCTTTAAAATGCGTATTAAAATGATTGACCTTTTACAAGAAATTTGTCAAAAAGCATATCTAGTGTGGAGGGGTGGCCGAGCGGTTTAAGGCACCGGTCTTGAAAACCGGCGTGCAGGAGACTGTACCGTGGGTTCGAATCCCACCCCCTCCGCCACAGCACTTTTATGGTGCTATAACTTATTGATTTCATGTGTGTTTTTTCAAGGTGCGGGATTCGTAAATAAAGGTTCGGGAATAGGATTCTCGAACATGCTTCTACGAAGCGCATGCTTGTTTGCTAACTTTCTCTAATAATTTTTTAAATTCTGCTAAATCCTGTTGTGAAAGATTATGTAAATTTCTAACAAACATGCCAACTGTAGCTTGCCAGCAGGTTTTGTATATTTTGCCACTAGGTTTTGTACCAATTTATTTTTTCTCAAAGAGTTTTTA
>NZ_JBHIRL010000057.1:0-2930 GCF_042197145.1 Bartonella sp. AA56HLJMS
AAAATTATATCTACATACAAGGTCATATGTTAGACCCCATTAGTACAGTGATTGGTTACAATTGGCCTACGGCTTATGGGGTACGTTCCAAACCATATGATTCATTACATCCGTTAATTCTACCCCTCAGAGAGATGGGGGGAGCGATCATCGGCTATAATCCTAGTACCCATAATTGTTATGCTGATGCAAGTGCTAAGTGTAAAAATGATTACGGTTCATTTGATTTTATAAAATTTTATTCCACGAGAACAGGGAACAAAAAATGAAAATACGATTTAACTTATTGAGCCTGCTCATTCTATTAAGTATTACTGGATGTGATATGGACAAATCTCCTCCAGGGGAAGTATATGGGTGGATCAAGCCAGGAGCAGACTTTACCGAGGTAGGAAAAGCCTTATTAGAATGTGGCATGCCACATCTTAATTATCTTGAGGCTGAAAATCAAAAGCTCAGCAATAATGATAATGCAACAATTTATGCTTGTATGATTCAAGCAGGATTCCGTGACAGATATGGCGGTCCATCTTGGTGTGTGAATCATTGGAGGGAAAACCTTCCGATTTGTCGACCAGGCGCGGTCATTCCGAAACGAAGTGTTGAAAAGCGCTTAAACAGCCCTTTTTGTAAAAAATATAAAAATGCGGATGAATGCCAATCTTAAGTGATGATCAACAATCCGCCATCCTTGCCTTTGCTTGGAATGGCGCGATTGTTTCCTCACTTTCCATTATTTAACGGATGAAGAAAAGCAGCATTTACAAGCTGGTTTTGATGGCAAGGTGCATGTGTCCCTCAATGGCATTTTTACCCCACCCTATGAGGCGGCTGTTTATGCAGAGCAACATGCGGAGAATAAAAATGTACCGCTTTATTTTGTTGTGTTTCCAGAAGCCGATTCTGCTATCTCAGAACTTCTGGTCGCAGGCTACCAGAAGTTTATGGAAAATAACTTTTGGGGTTTGACCAATTCCACACAAGAAGCAAAAGATATAATGTCTCGCTATGGTAACACAGGATTGCATTTTGATGCCCATAGTCGTGGCAGTTTGACAGGCTTTAATATGATGAATTCTTTCAAACAAGAAGGTGTAAATGATGTAGCTGGCAATACAACGATCAGTTTCCATGGACCAGCGGCTAATGTTTTGGCTGCATCCGGTCTGTTAGGTTATGTGAGTGGTGGCAAACAAACCACTATTGGCTTTGATGGGCATAGATTTGACTTTGTAAGCCGATGGATTGGCGGTAATGGCTATACTTATGAGACAATACCTGATGGTAGTAACTGGTGGAAAGAAACATGGAATATGTTCACAAATCCTTATAATCCCCATACTTGCCTTGGAGATGCGGGTCCAAAATGTCGAGATATATATGGACTTTCCCATCGAGTACAATTCCCTTTAAGGAGAAAAAAATGAAACAAATCTTTAAATTATTGAGTTGCATAGCTTTATTAGTTATAACGGGATGCCAATTTAATAAACCTCCTGCAGGATACTTCACGGTGTGGGAGAAATCAGGAGCAGATCGGCTTGAGGTAAAAAAAGCACTTTTAGAATGTGGAATGCCAGCACCTTATGATGTATTTCCAGAAAACAGAAATTTAAGCAACAATGCATGGGCAACCATAGAAGCTTGTATGATTCAAGCTGGTTTTCATGATAAATATGATAGGGGGGGGCTGGTGTGGAAATCATAAAGCCGAAAACTTACCCATTTGTCGTCCAGGCGCTGTCATACCACAGCGCAGTGTCAAGAAGCGCTTAAATAGCCCGTTTTGTAAAAAGCATCCAGAACAATATGAATGTTATCCTTAAGTCTTGCTTGTAATGATCAACAATCCCCTATCCTTGCCTTTGCTTGGAATGGCGCGATTGTTCCCTCAATCTGTCATCTCAATATTGTTCACCGTTGTTTTAAGCAGCGGTGACAGAAAATATCAACAGGCTTAAGAGCTTTTTATCGTAAATAAATCCATTGAAAGAGGGAAATAATGAAGAAAATCTTAAAACTGTTGAGTTGTATAGCTCTGTTAAGTTTCACTGGATGTGTTAACTCAATTCCCTCACTTTCTCCAGCATTATGGAGAAATAAAATACTTTTAGAATGTGGAGTACCGGACCTTAATAAGGTTGTGGCGCTAGATTTGAATCAATTTGCCAGTATTGAAATGTGTATGGCGCAATCAGGTTTTCGCCCTAGCTTTACAATACAAGATTGGTGTGAGAACCATAAATCAGACAACCTTCCCATATGTCGTCCTGGTGCTGTCATGCCTCAGCGAAGTGTTGAGAGACGCTTAAATAGCCCTTATTGTAAAAAACATTCAGAACAACTTGAATGCGAACCTTAAGTCTTGCTTCAGCAGAGAAAGCCTTGAATTTACACCAAATAAAGCACCAGGTTGATGAGCTTGAGAAAGCCTTGTCCGTCCTTACGTGACAAGGTTTTCTTTTTATGCCGCGTCGTTATAACGTTGCTGTTTTGCTTGCTCGATGACATTCAAAAGATCCGATTGTAACCAACGCGATAAAAAACCAAATTTTAAAGGTTTTGGGAGAGAGCCATTGGTAACATGACGGCGGAATGTTGAGACACTCATATGAAGCAGTTTTGCACTTTCACGGTCTGTTAAAAGAATATCATTTTCTGTCATACTAAAATCCTTTCAAAAGTAAAAAAATGAGAACAAATCATAACTATTTATTAACCACATTTTGGTTCATTTTTGAAGGTATTTTATTTATAGAAAACAATATTTTATCATAGTTTTTCTGATGTGATAATTTATGACTCTTATTGAGAAAGAATGAGAGAAAAGAGAGCTAAAGTTATCCACAGATCATGGGGTTATTCACCCCATATTTTAGGTTTGACCCGTGACATAAGCCGCCCATTTATCCATATAGACACGGCGCTGT
>NZ_JBHIRL010000058.1:0-2867 GCF_042197145.1 Bartonella sp. AA56HLJMS
TGTCACTTATCAGCATAGATTTAAGAAAATTGGTTTTTCTGGAACGAGTTTCTCTGCTGGATTGCGCCACCTTTTTTAGCAATACATAAACTATATAGTAACTTATATATAAGTATATAGTATTGTATTAAGTATTAAATTAAATATTTCATTTTATATTTATTGTATTTTGAGAAATTTATTAGCTTAATATAGATATTATTCTTCAATGAATAGAAGTAGGGGAATAGGAGGCGGCAAGAGTTATGATTTATGTATTTCATAAATATGTATTTTTATGCAACGTTACAACAGCTATTCTTTATTTTTTGCAGGTTACGTATGTTAATGCTGCAGGATCTTCAAGTGATGCAGGAGGGGCATTTTATAAATGCGATGATAGAAAAACACACTTTCTCGCAGATAAAATCTATTACTTAAAAAGTTCTCAAGAGACGTCTGCTCATATTGCACCTATTGCAGCTATATATGTAGAAAAAGCAGGCACTATTGTTAATGCCTCTCAGATAACAGTTTTTGGCGATGATCCAGATAAAATATCTGCGTATGGGGCGTATGTAAGAAATGGTGGAAAAATTAATTTAATAGCTTCAGATTTTAAGAATATACCTGCTCTTCGTGCTCAAAATGCCGTTATTAGCATGACAGTAGGGGAAATTAAGGGGACTTCACATGCTATTTATGCATGGGGGAGAGGAACGGATATTGCTTTAGTGAGTGTGAATATCAATATTGAGCCAGATAATTTGAATGTAAAAGGGATCGGTATTATGAGTGGTTTTGATGCAATGGTTAAAATGACAGACGGTACCGTTAATTTTAACCAGATTGGCTCATTTTCAACTCGATTTGGGGGGCATTATATTCTTGATACTATGGGGATTACGGGGCAAGGAAGGAGGGAGGAAACTTTAACAGATGGTGATGGAGCTATGGGGGTATTGCCAGAAGCTTTTGAGGTTTTTCAAGGTGGTGACGTTCATTTGAAAAACAATTTTATTCAGCTGAACCATATGCATGCATTCTTGATGAAAAACTTTTCAGGTTATGTAAATGATAATGGTAAGTTAATTCAAAAATATATTTCACCAGATGGCTTTAAGAATACAAATATTAAGATAGAAAAAAACAATATTTCTGTTCAGGGTGAGGGAGTATATGGACTGTGCTTTAATGTTTTAGCTCCAGAAGAACTTGCTAAAATGTTGAGGCAACGAGATGATGAAAAAATTTTAGAAACCAAAAAAGTTATCACGGGGAGGGCATTTGTTTATTTATCAGAGACAAATATGACAGTTCCAGACGGGATTGCGATTTATGCGAAGGGGAATAAAGACTATGAAGTAAAAGGCACTCTTGAATTATCGGATGAAACAAAAATCTCTGGTGATTTGTTGCTAAAAGCTAAAAATAATGCTTCTCTATTGGTGAAAGCAAACGCTTCCTCTCTTACAGGAGGTACGCGTGTTGAGGGTAGATCGGTTATTGATTTAGAGTTAATTCGTTATTCAAAATGGTATCTTACTAAAAGTAAATACAACGGTTTACAGGAATCTGTTTCATCGCTTTCTTCTCTAAGTCTTTCCAATAGCACATTGATCTTTGATGAAGACAGTGGTTATCAAACGCTACGCATTGGAAAAAAAGCAGATATAGGTGCAGGAGATAAAATTCTCGCATCAAAAGATAAAAAAGTCTACAGTGCCGAGGGAAACGCTCAGATTAGGTTGAATGCATTTTTGAATGATGAGGGTTTGTTTAATCCCCAAAAGACGGATCGCATATTGATCTATGGGGATGTTTCTGGAACGACATTCGTTCATGTGCAAAATTTTCCAAAATATGCAAGTAAAGAAGTCTATGAGGGAAAAGATCAAAGCATTTCACTCATTCAAGTTGCTGGAACAGCGCAGGCAGGTTCTTTTCGACTCGCCAATGGTTATGATGATTATACTACGGTGAAAGGTTTTCCTTATCAATATCGTATTCGTGGTTATGGTCCAGGTTCGCCCTTTGGAGAAGCAGATGCTACGCAAAGATTAGTGGAAGGTGAGGGGGAATTTTGGGATTTCCGACTCGAAGGGGTTTATATTTCTTCTAGAATAGGTTCTTATAATGGTCCATTTGGTAAACCTTCTTCATTATCTCATCCTGTTAATCCTCCATCTTCTCCCCCCAATTCACTTTCTACGTCGTTGATATCTGACTCTCCTTCTTCTACGTCCTCTGCTCCTGTCGATCCTCCCCCTCCCGATCCACTTTCTACGTCGTTTATGTCTGACCCTCCTTCTTCTACGTCCTCTGATTCTGTCGATCCTCCCCCTTCCGATCCACTTTCCACATCGTTGACATCTGACTCTCCTTCTTCTACGTCCTCTGCTCCTGTCGATCCTCCCCCTCCCGATCCACTTTCTACTTCGTTTGTGTCTGACCCTCCTTCTTCTACGTCCTCTGATCCTGTCGATCCTCTCCCTCCCGATCCATTTTCTACGTCGTTTATGTCTGACGCTCCTTCTTCTACATCCTCTGATCCTGTTGATCCTCCATCTTCTCCTCCCGATCCACTTTCTACGTCGTTGACATCTGACTCTCCTTCTTCTACGTTCTCTGCTCTTGTTGATCCTCCACCTTCTCCCCCCGATCCACTTTCTACGTCGTTTATGTCTGATGCTCCTTCTTCTACATCCCCTGATCCTGTTGATCCTCCATTTTCTCCCCCCGATCCACTTTCTACGTCGTTTATGTCTGACGCTCCTTCTTCTACAGATTCTGTTGTTCTTCCTTCTGCGTCTGTTGAACCAAAGCCTTCTCAGTCCTCTGATCCTTTAGATCCTTCATCTAATCTCTCTATACCGCTTGATGTTCAG
>NZ_JBHIRL010000059.1:0-2862 GCF_042197145.1 Bartonella sp. AA56HLJMS
CAAGCAGATTGCCATCAGCATCTTTTTCTTTTGTACTGGTCTTTAGTGTCCATGTTGTCTTGTTTTTTAGATCAAAACGTACATTTCTGTCTTTAGCAATATTCGCTCTGCCTTCTAAATTTGAATGATCAGCGCTTAATGTGAAGGTGCCATTGGAGATCTCATTAATATATTTCTCTTCAATATCTTTCTCTTCCCAAAAGCTTTCTTTTTTTGTAAAGAGGCCGTCCCTTAATAACACGTCGGCATGGATTTCTGAATTTGTGAGATTAACTGTACCAATTGACAGATCAGCACTATTTTTAATGTTAGCGTTAGTGAAAGCTCTAATGAAAATTCCTGTGCCATTTTCAGCATGAAGCTCTGCATTGGTCAGATTGATTTCATTGCTATGATGTTTTTGTGGATCATTTAGCTCATC
Organism: Bartonella sp. AA56HLJMS; assembly: GCF_042197145.1. Classification (NCBI taxonomy): domain Bacteria; kingdom Pseudomonadati; phylum Pseudomonadota; class Alphaproteobacteria; order Hyphomicrobiales; family Bartonellaceae; genus Bartonella; species Bartonella sp. AA56HLJMS. The sequence goes on from NZ_JBHIRL010000059.1 coordinate 422, forward strand.
TTGTTTGGTAGTAGGGTGAGTTACGAATTGCAAACCAGAAACTTCTGCTGTTGCAGAAACATTTGTCAAATCAATATGCCCACCGTTGATTGCAAATAACGCTGTTTCGTTCGCTGCTACGGATCCTCCCGTCATGTTGACTGCACCACCATCGATTGCTGCAAGCCCAGTTTCACTATTACTAATCGTTGTTTTTTCAAGAAAAATTACACTGTTTGCGCCATTAGAAAATACACCAGATGACTTATCGCTATCATTTGTTTTTAGGGTCACATCTGCAACAGTAATATGTCCACCATTTTCAGCAACCAATGCATTACCTTTCCCCGTGACGGTTCCTTCCGTCATGCTGATGGTGGAGTTTGAACCTTCCGCATAGAGTCCAACGTTATCAGATGTAATGTTTGCATTGTTGGTTAAAGTGATGGCACTGCCGCTTTTAGCAGATATTGTTGTATTTTTTGCATGAAATGATCCTCCCGAGATTGTTATTGTCGAATCATTCTCTGCTAATACACCTTTTTCAAATACACCGGTGGCTGTTTGAGCCACTGTTACATCTTTTAAAGTGACGGTACTTTTATTTGTGTCTATTGCATAGTACAGTGCCCCATCCTTTTCAACACCCGATATTGTCACATTTTCTAGTTTGTTTTCACTACTGTTACTGTTTGAGAATATAGCACCAGTTGAAGAAGTTGTAATGGTTCCCCCAGTCATCTTGATTGCGCCACCGTTTTGTGCTCGAAGCCCGAAGAAAGCATCATTAATCGTTGTCTTTCCAAGTAATTCAATCATGCTACCAAGGTCACTAGAAACTACACCAGTTCCATAACCATCTTTTGTTTTTAGGGTGACATCTGTAACAGTAATATGGCCACCGGATGTTGTCTTTACTGCTTGCTCTTTCGCTGTGATGCTCCCTCCTGTCATTTCGATGGTGGAGTTTGAACCTTCCGCATAGAGTCCAACGTTATCAGATGTAATGTTTGCATCGCCAGTTAAAGCGATGGTGCTGCCGTTTTGAGCAAATATTGCTGTTCTTTCTGCATCAAATGATCCTCCTAAAACGTTCATTATGGAATCATATGCCTCTATGGCAGTTTGTGCTTGCGTCACTGTTACATTATTTAAAGAGATATAACTTGCATCTGCTTTTATTCCAAAGAACAGTGGCACATCCTTTTTAATACTCGATATGGTCACATTTTCTAGTTTGTTTTCATATTTATAACTGTGACTGTTTAAGAATGTAGCACCAGCTGCAGAAGCTGTAATGGTTCCCCCAGTCATCTTGATTGTGGCCTCATCTATTACTTGAATCCCGATGAAAGCATTATTAATCGTTGTCTTTCCAAGTAATTCAACTATGCTAAGGTTTTCACAAGCTACACCAATTCCATAAATATCTTTTGTTTTTAGGGTGACATCTGTAGCAATAATATGGCCACGGAATGTTGTCTTTATTGCTTGCTCTTTCGCTGTGATGCTCCCTCCTGTCATTTCGATGATGGCCTTTGAACCTGCCGCATAGAGTCCAACATCATTAGATGTAATGTTTGCATCGCCAGTTAAAGTGATGTTGCTGCCGTTTTGAGCAAATATTGCGGTTTTTTCTGCATCAAATGATCCTCCTAAAACTTTTACTGTGGAATCATATGCATCTATGGCAGTTTGTGCTTGTTTAACTGTTACATTTTCTAAAGTGATAAAACTTTTCTTGTTTATTTTTATTCCAAGGAGTGATGATGCTTCATTTTTATTATCTGATATTACTACATTTTGCAGTATATTTCTATTATCCTTACTACCATCGAGATAAACGCCAGTTTGAGAAGCTGTAATGTTTCCCCCGGTCAGGTTGATGTTAGCGCCGTCTTTTACAGAAATACCAAAACGAACATCAGAATCAGTGCCTTGAATATTTAAGCTATTTAATTCAAGCGCACTGTTAGCACCTTCAACTGTTACAACATATTTATCGCTACCTGTGTCTGTATTTGTGTTTTTATTTCCAGTTACAGTTACAGTACTACCGGTGATTTTTCCTTTGTTTTTTACATAAATAGTCTCGTACGTTTTTCCGGATATATCTTTTTCTTCGTTGGCAACGTCAAGAGTTTCAGCATGTGCAGTGAACTGGATGTTGAATAGTATGATAGCAGCCGCAGCTGTGCATGATAAAAGGGATGTTTTATACACTAGTATTCTCCTTATGAGAGTTCCCAAATATTCATTTCCCCGCGAACTTTATAAGAAGAAGTGAAAATGGATAGTTGTTATTAATTTCAGTAATTGTTTTTATTTGGTAAGACATTTTTGGTTTTTTGTCAAAATTAAAAAATAATTGATATTAATTATGTCTAATACAAAATGTATTTATAATGGATTTTATTTAAAGAATTATAATTTTGAATATTATTATTCAGAGAAATATTGTG
>NZ_JBHIRL010000060.1:0-2833 GCF_042197145.1 Bartonella sp. AA56HLJMS
CGTATTCATAGCAAGGCGGTAGTTTATGATCATGCTGTTATCAGTGGCGCTGCTAAAATTTATGGCAAGGTTTATGGCAATGCTAGCGTGGGTGGGTATGTTAAGGTCTATGGTTCTGTTTATGGGAATGCAAAAGTGACTGGTTATCACACCATTAGAGGTTTGGTACATGGCAATGCAAGGTTAAAAAGAGATGGTTATTCATATGTCAAACAAAACTTTTATTATGCATATGGAATTCCTGAAGATTGTGAAATTTATGAAAACGATACCGTTGTAAAGATTATTGAAAATAACGCTGCGTAAAGACGCGCGGGCGCGGCGGGGGCGCCTGCTTTCCAACCCAATTTTTCCATTTCAAATTTTATCAAATGTTTATCACATTAAATTGTGAGGGTATCTCTATGTGCAAAAAATACGAATTAACTAGTGAAATCAAAAAAATCAAACATGCTCTTACTCGAAATATTATAAGCCTTTATCGCATTCGTGCTTTAAAAGATTTCGATGATATAAAGGCGGGGTCTTTAGGCGGCTTTATTGAAAAGGAAGTTAACCTATCCCATGATGGCAATTGCTGGGTCTATGATGAGGCTTGTGCCTACGGTCATGCAAGAGTGTATGAAAATGCAAAAATACGCCATTTTTCGCAAGTCTGTGGTCAAGTTTATGGCAATGCTGAAGTCTATGGAAAAGCTTTTATCTCTCAATATGCTAAAGTTTATGACCATGCTTTTGTCTATGGCAATGCTCATGTTTATGGCAATATTTATGGGAATGCTCATGTGAATGGTAGTGCCCGCATTCTTGCTGATGCTCATATTTATGACCATGCGCATGTTTCTTATGATGCTACGGTTTTTAGTTATGCACGCGTTTATGGTCATGCCAAGGTTTGTGGCTCTGCTTGCATTTATAGCCATGCAAAAGTTTATAATTATGCTGTTATTAATGGTCGTGCTAAAATTTATGGCAAGGTTTATGGAAATGCTTGTGTGAGTGGCTCTTGTGAGATTTATGGCTCTGTTTATGGCAATGCTAAAATCTCATATTGTGCAACGATCTGGGGGCGTGTTTATGGCAATGCAAAAATCAATAAAAAAAGCAAAGTAAGGTTGGTTCCAAAAAAATGTGAGGTGTATGAAAGGGATAATGTTGTCAATATAACTGATCAAACAGAATAAAAAGAGACATGGGGGACGTGCATTCTTTATGGTTATAAACGCATATAAAATGCATTGCTATAAACATATCATAAAAGAGAGAGTAAAATAAAAAAAAGCCGTGCCAAATGATATGACGCGGCTTTCAAATAGCGTTTTTTATTGATTAAAATGAATCATCCACAATGGAGTAATCAGTGCATATATACAAAACGTATCATATTGCAAGCGCTCTATTATCTTTATGAAAACTTATCAAAAGGAATGTAAATGATGCGTTTGATTTTTACTCACTCATTTGAATGAGAAAACCTATAAACGCTTTTTGTTGCTCTCAAACGTATCAAAACGCTCGGTAGCTTTAATAATTCAATCAAAAGCAAATGCATATTCAATAAATATCTGCAAAAAACGTTCTTTTTAGCTTGCAAGCATTGGTTTTTAAAAGCAGCTTTTCATAAGATAAATAAACAAACGCTTTTATAAAGTGTAAGGTTTTTAAGATTTTGCTCTGCTGTGAAAGCTAAATCTTAATTTTCTCATAAATGAAACGTTTTTAAGAGCAAATGATAACTAAGTTATAACTGTAATAAAAAAAAGTTTTAACGTTTCTTATAAAGATCTCATTTTATGTTTCAAACGTTTAAACGTGCATTTAAAGAGCTTTCATAAGCGTATTTGTACTTTTCATTAAAACCTAATTTCTTTAAATATTAGCCGGTCCATTTTGGGGATGTTATCTTAGAATAGAGCATTCTTAAATATTACAGCTTTTGACTCAAAATTAAGTAAAAACCCATACCTTATGATGTTACAATGGTTTTGAAGTTTACTTTCTTATCTTTGTCTAAATAGCTGCCCCCAAATTTGGAAAGAGCTCATTTGGTTTCGTATTTTTAAACTATAACTTTTAAAACGTTTTTAGTACCAAATCTAAAGTAGATAGTTATTCTACTGCCATGGCATTATTTGCTTCCATTTTTTTGTGGAAGCGAATAGTTCCATTCTTAAAGACTAGCCTGCAATCTATTCATTAAAAGGCTTTTCATTTCATAAGATATAGCATTTGAATTTCATGACCTTTATTTCCTACCTCGGTAAAAAAATACCGTGGTTATAAAATCGATCTTGTCTTTAAATCCTTTTATGCAATCTTTAAAATGTTCGGTGTTATGATGATGCTGTTATGACAGCTCTCTATTTTGCGCTCGCCAATTTTGGCGAATGTTAATTTGCTCTTTTATGTGATTAACAATCCAATCTTTAAAACAAGATGTGATCTTTAAACGTATGTTATCGATATTTTTAAACGACTAAATTTAAAACAATGTGATTTGTGCTGTGATAAAAACGTATCATAAAATTTATGAACTGTTATGAATGATATCGGCTTTTCATTTTATTTGAATACACACATGCGTTATAATATTTACATCATGATTTGCTTTTTATGGTCTATTCATACATGCCAATCTTATATAAAAAATGGTCAAATGAATCACGTATAAAAATGTGGATTCTTAAGTGGATTCATATAAAATAACTTCACACAACCTATTGACTTTATTGTGTTTTTTGATATTATACTGAGTACTATCTCTGATAAACGCAATGGAGAGAGAATGAGTTGAATCTGATAGGCTTTATCCGGCGTGGGATAAAGATGTAAT
>NZ_JBHIRL010000061.1:0-2828 GCF_042197145.1 Bartonella sp. AA56HLJMS
TTTAGTAGCAGCAAATCTGAGCATAACAAGATGGATGTGAGCCAAGTTGTGGGGTCAAGCATAACAGGGGGTGAAGGGGTTGCTGTTGAATCTGGCAATGATACCACAATCATTGGGTCTATGCTTTTTGCTGGCAAAGGAAAGGAAACAGCAGAAGATCAGGCAAAAGCGGATGTTTCTATTCATTCTGGTGGGAATATTCTCATAAAAGGAGCCCAAGAACAGTTTGACCAACAACAGCAATCGTCGTTAAGTGGATTTTTTTACGAGGAATCTTCCAACACATCTCAATTGCACACCACAACGGTCTCCTCTGTTCTGGGTGCAACGGGCAACGTTGACATAGACGCACAAGGAGATGCCAAGATTTCTGCTTCTCATCTGCTTTCAGGTCAAAACATCAATGTGACAGCAGAAAATGTGACGATTGATGGCATGCAAGATCACCATAGCAGCCACTCAGAAGAACATGCATCTGGTTTTGGCGCGGGTTCAGGCAAGGGCTTTTTATCGATATATGGGAGTGAGGAAAAGGTGCAAAATGAAGAGAGTTTTGAACATCAAGGCTCTTCTTTGAATGCGTATGGCACTATCAACATCATTGCCAAGAAAAAAGATGTGACAATTGTGGGCTCTGATCTTGCAGGGGAAGATATTAATCTTACCGCAGCCCGTGATGTCAATGTGCTTGTGGGTCATAATAGCCATAAATCAAACTCTGTAGAAGAACGGGAAGGTTTTGGGTTTCAGTTTGGAAAGAGCAGCAGCAGTGTTTCCTTGGGTGTTGGGGTTAAGAGCACGAAGGACACCGGTGATCAATGGGAAACAGCTTCCATTCAATCGCACATCACAGCACGCCAAGATGTGCAGATTACTGCGGATTGTGATGTGAACATGCAAGCGGCAGATGTTTTAGCTGATCGTGATGTGAACATCGATGCTGGCAATAATATCACGCTTTCGGAAAGCCAAGATATCTCTAAGACACAAAAAAAACATGAAAATTTCTTTGCTGGTGTTACAGGTTCTGTCAATGTGGGTATTCTTGGTACAGTAAAAGATGTAAAGGATGCAGTCAAACGTTTTGGTCATGGGGATACAAAACACAAAATCGGCAATGGTCTTATTTCTGGTCTAAAAGGCTATGATCTCTATAACAAAAGCAAAGATCTTTACAATGGGATAAAGGGTGGCTCACCAAAAGGTGCTCTTGCCAATATGGCTGATGTTTCAGCTAGTGTGACAGTGGGCTTTGAGACAGGGAAGACAGAAGCCTCTACTCAAGTCTCCACAGCGGTGACAGATACAATAGAAGCAGGACGCGCTGTTAATATGCAAGCCCACAAAGGTAGCATCCATGGTGTTGGAGCCGATATTATCGCTGGTACAAACCCGAGGCAAAGCAATGATACACAGAGCGGGAATATCACCATGGGAGCAGGTAAAGATATCATCTTTGAAAGTGCGCAAAACACGCAAAGCAAACAAAAACATAGCCAAAGCGCTTCAATGAATGTTGGGTATAGTTATGGTACTGGTGGTAGGGAAGTAACCGGCAATATCTCTTTTAGTCAAGGAGAAGGTTCCAGTGAACAGGTTCAACAAAAGAACAGCTATCTTATTGGCACCGGCACTGTTCATACCACGAGTGGGGCAAACACCACATTGGCAGGCGCCGTGGTTTCTGGAGAGCGTGTAGAAATGGAAGTAGGAGGTGATTTTACCGTTGTCAGCCGCAGTGATACGGGACAAAGTTCCAGCAAAAAAAACTCTGTTTCTGTTGGGGTTAAAGGCAATGGAAAGCCTGATGGTGCATCAATAAACGTCTCTTTCCAAAATGATCAATCCTCCAGCGATTATCACAGTGTTGTGGAACAATCAGGCATTAAAGCCCGTGATGACGGCTTTGAGATCACCGTTAAAGATAAAACAACGCTGACTGGAGGTATTATTGAAAGCACAGCCTTGGCAGAAAAAAACAGCCTGACCACAGGAAGCATCAGCACCAGTGATATTACCAACAGTGCGAGTGCCAAAGCCAGCAGTGATGGGATTAGCATTGCAGCGGGTGGTGCAATGGGCGAATACGACATCGCTAAAAACATTACCAAAAATGTTTTAGATCATGCAGAACAACAGGATTCAAGGGAAGGATATACCAAATCTGCCATTAGCGATGGCACCATCGTCATTACTGATGAAGCAGGGCAGAAGGCATTGACAGGGCAAGGCGTTGATCAAACCATAGCTTCCCTTAACCGTAATACCGCTGAAGCTCATAAGGGTGTATCACAAATAGATGTCACTAAGCTGGAACAAACAGCTGGTGAAGACCGTAAAATGGCAACAGAATTGCTGGAAGAAGGATTTAAATACAGCGATAAAGCCTATAAAAAATATAGTGAAGAAGCCTCTAAAAAGCGCAATGATGTAGCCCCTAAAAAGCGCAATGCTGAAGCCCCTAAAAAGCGTAATGCTGAAGCCCCTAAAAAGCGCAATGCTGAAGCCCCTAAAAAGCGTAATGCTGAAGCCCCTAAAAAGCACAATGATGTATCCCCTAAAAAGCGTAATGCTGAAGCTCCTAAAAAGCGCATGATGGAGTAGAAGGGGAAACCAAATCTGCTATCAGCGATGGGACTATCATCCTTACTGATACAACTGGACAGAGGGCGATGGGGCAAGATGCTGGACAAATCATTGATGCACTCAACCGCAACACCGCTACAGCCCACCAAGCAGTAGGACAGCTCAATGTCGCACCGCTTGAGGGGGTAGTACATAATCGCGTAGATATGATCAATGATTTATCGGATGAAGGATTGGGATAC
>NZ_JBHIRL010000062.1:0-2758 GCF_042197145.1 Bartonella sp. AA56HLJMS
AACCAAAAACATACAGAGACAACTTTCTCGTCAAGAATACGCTGCTAATAAAAAAGGCTAGATCATGTTCTCAAGCTTTATCTATATATTCCATATCCTTATGAGTTTAGGCATTACATATTCTTATTGCAATTTTAAAAACAGATTATCACTTATGCTTTGTTTTTTTCATAAAAAAATCAATAAAATCAATTCAAAAGGTACTTCCCAGCGGGTTGGCTTCGTTGCGGGGCAGGCGAGCGCGAACTATCGCTAGCGACAGAATTTTCAAATTGACTGTACATTGTACACTTAACTCATTGATAAATAATGATTTCAGTGTGTGTACTGTACAGTACGCGATTATTTTTAGATAAAAATTATTTTTATTCTTGACATTGTTGCGTTTATATATATCTTCGAATCAGGTGCCTGAAAACACCTTAAAACATCTAGCGGATTGATTGCCGAAATAATCGATCTTCTGTGCATTGCAAAGGCTTTGACTCATTATATGCGACAAGTGTATAATGACCTCATCGGGTGTAGTTACGCTATACAATACCCTTATGGGGAAAGCGTAACGACGGACTAGATGCCGTGTTTTCAGCACCCGATACCTTTTAAAGGTATCAATGAAAACCTCTAACATCTAGGAGTTCATAATGAACACTCTTATAAAAATTACAGAAAGTGTTGCTAATAGTGCTACCACTCAGACTATGTCGAGTCGTGAAATTGCGGGGGTATGTAGTAAGAAGCATAAAAATGTTATGCGAGACATTAAACAAATATTTAGCGAGCTCAAATTTGAACCGGCTAAGTTTTTAAGCAGTTATATTGATGAACAAGGAAAAACACGCCCTTGTTATAATTTACCCAAACGTGAATGTTTAATTCTTGTTTCTGGTTACAGCACTGCTTTACGAGCCAAAATCATTGACCGCTGGCAAGAATTAGAAAAACAGGTAGCCACACCACAAGTTGACTACTCTAAACCGGAGGCATTACTTGGTGTTTTGAATCACTTACAAAGTCAAATAGAGCAGAAAGATCATGTTATTGCAGAATTAGCACCAAAAGCAGAAGCGCTTGAAGGCTTAAAGCGTTCTGAGGGGGCTATGTGTGGCATCTTATTGTTTTTTATTCACGAGTAGTTGTTCAAGGAGCTTTTTGAGATCTTCTGAATTCATTGCCAGTAGGTGATTTAATGTAACGGTAGTGCGGACAGAATCTTCTAAACGAGCAAGAATTTCACCCGTAAGGCTACGATGATTTGCCTCAGCAAGCTCTTCCAATTGATTTTTCAGTTCAATTGGAATGAGAAATTTAAATTGCACACGATCTTTTTTTGTCATGCACCTAAAATATACCTAAAATACACTTGACACAAGGTACCTTTATGGTACTAAATATGTGCATATGGAGGTAAAATGAAAACGATCCAATATAAAATAAATATGCCACATACATTAAAGGAGTGGTTGTTTAATCGGGCGACTGAGAATGATCGCTCTCTTTCATCTGAAATAATTAACATTCTCAAAAAAGAAAAAGCGCTAGAGCATAAGTCCGCAAAAACTCTCTCTAACGCTTTACATCTAACTAACCTGAAAGAGGTCAATTACAATGAATAATAGCACATACTTACCTATCAATAAAGACAAATTAATCAAATTACGAGAAGTCGAAAACGAGCCTCGTGTTCGCGATGTGGATTTAGCAGAAAAATTAGGGTTTGTTCGTACACGTGACGTTAGAAAATTAATTACAAGAAATATGCAAGAAATAGAACGGTTTGGGAGGTGCGCCACTGTGGCGCACGTAATAAAGGGCAATAACGTAACAGAATATTGGCTTAACGAAGAGCAGGCGTTATTGATTGCGACATTATCGAATACAGAAAAATCTTCTCAAGTCCGTTATATGCTTATTAAATTATTTGTTGCATGGCGTAGGGGCGAGATAAAGCAATCCTATGTTCAATCGATTGACTACTCCAGTCCAGCAGTAATGCTTGGTGTCTTAACGCATTTAAAAGATGAAAACGAGCGGAAAGACAATATCATTGCTAAATTAGCTCCAAAAGCAGAGGCTTTGGAAGGTTTAAAACGCTCTGATGGTTTATTCGGTCTTAGTGAAGCAGCAAAGATGTTGGAAGTACGACCAAAGGATTTAACTGATTACTTACGTAAACATGATTGGGTGTATCGGCGTGCTCCAGGGGCGCCACTGTTACCTTATCAGGACAAGATCAAGAAAGGATTTATGGATTGTCCTGCTATTACCATTCAAAGACCTGATGGTACAGAAAAAGTGCTCCCTTCAACAAAAATTACATCCAGAGGATTGGCATGTTTGAGAGAACAAATCCATGGAGGTGTACAATGAACACCAGTGTCGACTTCTTATGCGATTTGTGGATAGCGTTGTTTCAATTTTCTAATAATGAAAATATTAACGACAAAGAATGTACTGCTTTGGTTGACATCATGAGTCTGGTAGAAAAGGTTTTGATTTTAAAACTTCAAGATGAAGTACCAAATATACTTAAAATCTTGACAGTTCTAACAGATTTTGGAGATTCAGAACTACCGCATAGCATGGATTCTTTGTTGCGAGCCTATGTTCCTACTTTGGAGAACCCGATTGCAAAAGTAGCTTAGACCTACAACATAATTTTATCTCCTCGTCTTTTAGGCGGGAAGGTGGTTAAGAAGGCAATAAAATTAAGGTGCACTATACCAAGTTGATCGTCCACCACCATGACGTATCAAAA
>NZ_JBHIRL010000063.1:0-2736 GCF_042197145.1 Bartonella sp. AA56HLJMS
GGGCGTGGTTTTGGGGGCGGAGGTGCTGGCTCTCATGGAGATTCCTCTCCAAGCGGCGCTGGAGCTGATGGCGCTGTCCTTATAAGATTGTGGAAAGAATGAATGGTTTATGCAGGTATAAAAAACAATGATAGTTTCTAAACGGACACTTATTGTCTGATGGCTTATAAACTGTATAGTTTCTTCTTATAAAGTCCCCTTTAAAGCCCTTTTTTCTGACAGTGTCAGGCTTATGAGAGAGTGTAGATGATTGTTATGGTCTCTTCATTAATTTGGAGAGCAAAATGACAATAGAATTTAAACTTCGTATTCACTTTATTAAGAATGGCAAGGGATCTAAGTTTTTAGCAATATTTGATCAGACAGCCGTCGGTATGGTCGTAAAATCCTTGATGTTAACGTGCAAATTTATCCCCTCCATGCACTTATTCTTCTCTTTACGCATGAGGTGGAGAAAAGAAAAACAAGTCTAGACGATAAGGGTTTCTAATGGGATGTTACTGTTTTTCCCATTTTAGCACTTATAATGTAAGCTATTTGTTGACATTAACAGTATTTTACGCTATATAAAAGAATGATTAAAACGTTTAAAAGCAAAACATTGGCAGAATTATTCAAAACGGGAAATTCATCCAAGATTGATAAGAAACTTGTAAAACGTATCATGGTTCGTCTTGATCGTTTAGATATTTCTGAAAGACCAGAAGATATGAATCTTCCAGGATTCAACTTTCATTCTTTGATTGGATATTCACCCACTCGTTACACTGTCCACGTTAACGGACCATGGTGTATTACCTTTGAATTTGACTCATGTAATGCTTACCGTGTTGATCTTGAACAATATCACTAAGGATACAGTTATGAATGACATTCCTGCACAAAGAGATAAAAACCGTTGTCCTACTCATCCAGGAGAAGTTTTAGCAGAAATTATTCCTGAAACAGGCAAAACAAAATCAGAAATTGCGCAGATGCTTGGTATATCACGCCAACATCTCTACGATATTCTGAACGCAAAAAAACCTGTTTCTCCTTCTATTTCCGCTTGTCTTGGCAAAATGTTTGGTGATGGAGCTGCTATATGGTTACGTATGCAAGCTAATTATGACGCTTGGCATGCTGAACGTGAAACAAATGTTAGCAAAGTTCCAACACTTCACGCTGTTTGATCTCTTCCTCACTCTCAAGGGATAATGTTTTATGGAATACTGGATAAATAATAATATTGAACAACATCCCCTGCTTTAAACATGTTCATCACTATTCAAAATGTCATCTAAACCACGATCTAAATCGTCTAATATATTTTGCGGTGCATCTGCATAAACAAAAGATTGTGCACCAGAACGTGCTTTTATTAATTCATGATATAAATCAACAGGAAGCATAATGATTTTTTCACGCCCTCGCTTTGTCAAAGCTACAGGTGTAGACATAGCCTCGTCTAAAATATCGCCTGCCCCGCGGTTTACATCTGTAAAACTATATTTTTTCATATGCACATCCTATCTTTAATGTATAATACGTATTATACGTACAATATGTATTATGTAAAGATATTTTATGCTGTTAACCACCTCCCCGCCTCAAAGACGAGGAGATAAAATCATGTTTTTAACTTAAGCTACTTTTACAACAGGGCTTACTAAAACTCGCTTGGCTTCTTCAACAAGCGTTTTATAATGTTTGCTCTCTTCTGCTAATGTAAAAGCTTTAACAAGATGCATGTGAAGCGGTCCATAAATATAAACAGCTTTTTCAGTAGGTCCCATTTCATCCCAGTTGCTTGGAAAATCAAAGCGTGTATCACGGTCATTATCAATTAATTGGTTTTTTAAATCATAGAAAGCTTTAACGAGGGCTTTTTTGAATGCACGCACCGTATCATTGTTACGCATATAGGTCATGAGTAGAGTGGCTTGTGGTTCGTTGAGAATAGCAACTTCTCTCTTTTGACCACCTTTACCGTCTCTTTTACTCACTTGGATTTCAAATCCAAGTGAACCAAACTCTTCAAAATCCTTACGATTATTGCGTACTAACTGTATAACTGTTTTATGCGTATTACCCACACCCTCTGCAATTTTTAAAGAAGTTGTAACAGCAATACCAGCATTGTTGATTGTCACTAAATTGTTCATGATGAACTCCTAATGGTTTTAATGTCTCTATTGACACCCCTAAGGGTGCCGGGCGTTAGAAACACGGCCATTAGTCCGTCGCTATGTCTTCCCCTCGTGAGAAGGTATTGTATAGCATAGCTACACCCGACAAAATCGTTATATGCCAATAATAGCATAAAAGACAATCAGTATTTTAAATGCATGGGAGAGATCTTACGTGACCTATCCGCTAATGGTTTAGTGTTTCTAGCACTTGTGATTCGATTAACATGAGGGTTTATTAGTGTCAATATGCTTTTAAAAAATTATTTCATATATTGTTGTTTTCAAAGGATCGCATTTGAAATGCTACCCTTTACTATTCACTCGCATTTGAAATGCGAGTGAACCAAAATCCTTATGATTTGCTGTTTTAAAGGGTGCGATTTCAAATCCAACCCTCATTTTTCCCATTCATTTTCATTCACCCCTCATTTAAAGGAGCATAAAGTATGGCAACAGGTTTTCTACACGGTGTTGAAGTCGTTGAAGTTGACGACGGCACCCGCCCCCTTCGCGCGGTTCAGTCTGCCGTTATCGGGATTGTTGGCACAGCACCCGATGCCGATGA
>NZ_JBHIRL010000064.1:0-2644 GCF_042197145.1 Bartonella sp. AA56HLJMS
TCTGAGATATTACCACGACGCATATCAGAAGAAGAAACCTTTATTTGTTCTGAGATAATACGAGTTGCAAGCTGTTCTGTTGACATCTCAAGTGAGAAGAAACCTACAACGCCCCCTTCATTTTCTTGGCTGTTATCACGACGCTTGCAAGCATTGGCAATATTAAAAGCAATATTGGTCGCCAGAGAGGTTTTCCCCATTCCAGGGCGCCCTGCAAGAATAATTAAGTCAGATGCTTGTAATCCTCCCATTTTCTCATCAAGTGTTTTAATATGGGTAGCTATCCCAGAAAGCTGTGAGGAACGCTTTTTTGCAGCGCTTGCCATGTTAAGTGCTTTTGCAATGGCTGTATCAAAGTTTTCAAACCCACCCCCATATTTTCCTTTTTCGGCGAGCTCAAATAACTGATTTTCAATCGTTTCAATTTGTTGGGTAGGCGTGAGCTCTACAGGCGCATCAAAGGCTGTATTGGCAACTTCATTGCCAAGATTAATCAAAGACCGGCGGATAAAAAGATCGTAAATAACGCGTCCATAATCTTCAGTGTTAATAATAGTGACTGCCTCTGTGGCTAAGCGAACAACATACTGGTATACAGTAATATCTCCAATTTTTTCTTCCATTTGGATATAGGGCTTGATTGTAATGGGGTTTGCAAGATGACCATTTTGAATAATTTGTAAGACAATCTCAAAGATCTTTTGGTGTAGCCTTTCAAAAAAATGTTCTGCTTTAAGAAAGTCTGAAACGCGATCGAGTGCATTATTATTAATCAGGATTGCTCCAAGTAATGCCTGCTCTGCTTCAATATTATGGGGAAGTTGACGAAAAGAAGAAGCAAAATTATCTCTTGGATTTTCTGTTTTTAGCATGTTTGATGTTCTCATTGCTTTCTTTTCCCTTGTTTGGTGCTTCTAGTGTGATTTCTGTGGTGTATCCGCTTTGTTTTTCATAGCGGTGGGTGACGGTTGCAGCTTTCCATGGTCCATTGATTTGCCCACGAAACCCTTGAAGGATGAGAGGTTGATCCGCCATGATTTCAGGGCGTCCCTCAAGAGACAAAGAGCCACTGCCTACAGCACGACATAAGCGATCCGACTCGGAAGCAGCAGCAGCTCGTGCTTCCTCTTGACATGGATAACAACTGCGAAGACGCCGCACGGGACCGCTAAACCCTGTCTGATGTTTGACTTGGCATTGCTGCCCTTTTGAGCGATCAAAATAAGAAGCTTCAATAGTGCCATATTGCGTACGTGGTTCTAATGTGAATTCCCAGTTGGAACAGTCATTTTTATAAAGTTCGAGTGCTGGTAAATTATCCCCGCTTAAAAATAAAAACTTATTGTCCTTGATCAAAAAACGTGCCCGCATGCGATCGGCAAGGCGGGTTAAAAAATCAACCGCCGATTGATCTGTACGAATCACATAAGGCAAAGTTTGTTGAGTGAACTGAGGACTGACCTTTGCTTGATAGCCATGGCGTTTGGCAAGTGTCTCCACAATCTCACCAACAGTTTTGTGATCAAAATGTTCACTCACCTGTTCTTTGAGCTCTTTACGCATCGAGGCGCTTTTGCCACAAAGGCGCAAAATCTCTCCATCACTGCCACCACAACTTACAACCGATTCGACAACAAAACGCCCCATAAAGGCACTGATGCTGTTCTCATAACCAAAGATCACCTGTAGCGCACTGTTGCTTGAGGGAACCTCTAAATCATTGCCACTATCGTCAAACTCTGCTTCAAATGTATCGGCTTCATTACCGGCATGGTCCGTAATCGTTGCGGTTAAGAGACGCTGGTAAAAAACCTCATGAACAGGTTTGTCTCCCACCTTGACCACAATAAAAGGGTGTGTACGCATTAATCCCATAACCGCTTCACCATGCTTTGAGGATTAGACAACACAAATTCAGGCAGAATGACCTTTAAGCCCCGCGGTAAAAACACACCATATTTGGCAATCTCTGGATTGGCTTCCAGTGTGGCTTCTAAATAGCCGTTTAGTCCCCCAACTTGAGAACGGTCCCCTAACACAGCCATGACATGGTGAAAGCAAAGGAGATCGAGGCTCATATCCTCTAGCTCTACAACAACATGTTTTTCTGGTATCTTCATAGAGTTTGTCCCTCTTGGTAATACCCCATTTGATATTGTCCCTCTTGGTATTGTCCTTGTGGTTTTCCGCCATTAAAAAAGGGCAAGAGCGTAATGGAATAGCGGATGCGCTGGGATTGACCAGAGCGACTGATATAGTCGTGGTCTTTATTGATCGTGGTGATCACCACGGGTCCATGAAGAAGGACACTATAGGTCGTATCATTAATCCAACGAAGCATCTGGACCGGCTTTGCTCTTCGAATAGTTGTAGTGATAGCATCAATGGCTACACGATCACCAAATTCTTCTGGAAACCAAACCCCATGAATGGTTTTGGGATTATTGCCATAGCCGGTAAATTGCAAACTGGGGGACCTGCCAAAACGCTCCATACAAACCCATGAGGCAGAAAACTCTTCTTCAAAGGATTGGAAATTCAGCCAGTCCACATAAAATTGATGCGGTCCTAACATCATCAAAGGATCTCTCATAGGCTCCCTCCCCTCATTCTGTCCCGCCATGCAGAGCATTGGCACGTGCCC
>NZ_JBHIRL010000065.1:0-2360 GCF_042197145.1 Bartonella sp. AA56HLJMS
GACATCACAAGAATGCTGATGGACTATGTTTTGTCGATTGAAATTACCGATGAAGCAGAAGACAAAAGTGACCGCATTACCATAGAGCTTGATGACCGCGCACGTGACAGTGATAACGGCTTTCTTGATATTCCTCTCATCGGGACAGTTATTTCCATAACACTTGGCTATGAAGGCGGGAAAAACCGCGATATGGGAGCCTATCTGATAGACGAAATTTCTGTAAGCAGCCCACCGCAAAGCTTAAGTGTTACAGGGCGCGCCGCATCAATGAACACGTCTTACAGAACCCCAAAAAGCCAATCCTATCACCAGCAAACCCTTGGCAGTATTGTTCAAGAGATAGCACAGCGTAATGGCTATACGCCAAAGGTTGATCCTTCTCTTGCAAAAATCGTTGTGCGTCACATTGACCAAACAGCTGAAAGCGATATGGCTTTTGCTACACGCCTTGCAGAAGACTATGATGCGGTAGCAAAACCCGTTGATGGCAAGCTTGTTTTGGCTAGACGGGGGGAAGGCAAAGCTATCACTGGTGAAACACTCCCCGTTGTTATTATCCATGAAAAACTCTGTACCTCTTGGGATTTTAAATACAGTGCGCGTGATGAAGCAGGTGCAGCCAATGGCTTAGAAACGGATGTGGGGGACGATCAAAAAGCTGCAGCTGATGCACGAGAACCAGAAGAGATTGATGATGATGAAAACTTTATCCATATGGATGACAATGACAGAGCAACACCATCATCATCTGAATCGGGAAAAGCAGAAACAACACCTGAGAAAGAAGAAGACAAAGAGAAAAAAGGCGGTGTTCTCGCAAGCTATCATGATATTCGCAGTGGTGAAAAAAAAGAAGTCAAAGTTGGTAACCCACCGTTCCATGAACTCAAATACACCTACCATAACCAATCAGAGGCTGTTGCGGCCATTGCTGCTTATCGCAATAAATCATCTCGTGGCAAATCTTCTTTCTCATGTGATATTGGTGGTGATCC
Source organism: Bartonella sp. AA56HLJMS (assembly GCF_042197145.1). Lineage (NCBI taxonomy): Bacteria > Pseudomonadati > Pseudomonadota > Alphaproteobacteria > Hyphomicrobiales > Bartonellaceae > Bartonella > Bartonella sp. AA56HLJMS. The sequence goes on from NZ_JBHIRL010000065.1 coordinate 999, forward strand.
GTTTGTGCAAGCAGAAGCAAAGCTTGTTCAAGAGCCCCCTTTCCGCCCCTATATTCCAGCAGAATGGCGCATCAAGAGCGTTAAGCACAAACTTGATAAAACGAGTGGTTACACCACAAAAATAGAGTGCGAGCTTTTTGATGAAGCCCAAGAAGACACAGCTAGAAACGTTGCAAACACCACACCAGACAAAGATGATACCCTCGACCCAAACGCCCCACCAGACGCATGCGACGAAGGTGAAGGCGTTATCCATATGGATGAAGAAGATAGATAAACAAAGCTATTTTATGATGATAAAAAGAAATACTATTTTTATTTTACTATTCCTAAAAATACAGCTAAACAGCGTTCAATTTCTACCATTTTATCTGCATGAATGGAGCCGAAAGCTGGACTAACTTTTTCACATCTTACCGTCATAATCTTATCAATCATGACTTGCGAAGGTTTTTGCAAACCATTTTTAGCGTTTGGCTGAATCGTAATGCGGAGTAATGGCGCATCAACAAGTGTGCTAGTAATGGGTAAAACTGTTACACTTGTATGTTCATTGAATTGATTAGCTTGAATGATTAACGCAGGTCTTGGTTTACCAAAATCGCCTTGCATAGCTATTGTGACGAGAGATCCACGCATCATTCTGTCCAGCCATCAACATCCATTAAAGATTGATCCATCAACAACTGCATAGATGTATCTGTTTTATCCATTTTTGCGACTAAGCGACATTGGCGTCGGCACTCTTCTGCAAAGTTCGGTTGACGCGTATCTGGTACCCAAATTTGCATTAAACGCAAACCTGCTTTTCTTTGTGCGTTGCGATGTTTTTGAACGCGTTCATTAACGTGCATTGTAGCCATAACAAAATCTCCATTATGTTTCATGTAACGTATAACACAGAAAAAAGTTACATGAAACACTACTTTTAATAAAACGCAATAATTACAATTTTAATCTATCAATCTGCCCCACCTTTTGTGGGGCTTTTTTATAGGAGCAATACATGAGAACAATATCACCAGAAGGGTTAGCACTGATTAAACAATGGGAAGGTTTACGTCTCAATGCCTATAAAGATGCCATTGGAGTGTGGACCATTGGTTATGGACATACAAACAATGCTGGAAAACCTTTTGTTCATAAAGGTATGGCAATCACCGAAAAACAAGCAGAAGAACTTCTTTGCCAAGACTTAAGACAATTTGAAAATGCCGTTGAACAAGCGTTCAATGCATTGATTTATAATCATAATCTAGCGTTATTCATATTGAATGAGAACCCTGAATAACGTAGGATTCTCTCATTTCAAATCTGTTTATCTTGAATCAATCAAAACCACTTACTTGCACGTCACAAGCG
>NZ_JBHIRL010000066.1:0-2120 GCF_042197145.1 Bartonella sp. AA56HLJMS
ACACTCGTGTAATCAATGCCGCCATTATCACCCTCTTTTTTATCGTAATGAACAACAGCCGAGTCATCTGATTGAAGACTGTTAGAAAGCTTCTCTAATCTTTTATCAAGCTGACCTTTGTTAACAGCTTCATTATCCTTTGTTGCTTCACCAACACCTGAAAGTGTCCGATCCCCTTTGTCTTTATTTGCGATATTGATTTCATTGCCTTCTACTTCTGTACCAATATTGATAACCTTCGTATTATCATCCTGCTTGGCAAGGCTATCACTGACTACATTGATCACATCATTGTGAACATTCGTAATAGAACTTGCAACACCTGCAAGTGCTTCCGCTACACTATTGTAAACCTTTTCATCACCAGTGCTACCATCATCATTGACAGTTTTAAGTTTGAAGGTAGGTGCAACCCATTTTCCATTTTCATAGCCAGCACCTCCACCAAAATACGTCGCAACTGTTTGATTGATTGAATAAAGCTGATTGCCCGTGATCGCTTCTGTCGAACCTTTAGAAATTTCTCCATCTAAAAGAAACTTCAATTTGCTATTGTTTCCTTCCGTTCCATGCTTAGCTACAAATGCATTGGCTTCATTATTCCAATTCAAAGAATCCTGTGCGACTCCTTCAGAAACTTCCTTAATCCTCTGATTGACATTCTTGATATTTGTATCAAGTCCTTCAAAAGCTGAACCAACATTGGTAAAAGGTTTGGCTGTTATCTTACCATCTTTATCAATCTCCGATAAACTATAGGTCGGCCCTGTAAACGCACCATTATTAAAAGCTGCATTACCCCCTAAATAAGTAACAACCTTATCATTCGTTTCAAAAAGCTGACTACCCGTTACAGCATCTGTTGATTTAGCGCTAATCTCACCATTTGCTAGAAACGTAATTCTACTGTTTTCTTGTGTCCTTACAGCTCTGCCTTTTTCTTCTTTGCTCTTCTCATGACGCGCTATAAAGGCATTGGCTTCATCATTCCACAACAAAGCATTCTGCTCAATGGTCTGTGTAAGTTCATTGCTGTTCTTAGAAAGTTCATTATGAAGATCTGTCAGCGATGTATCAACACCGCTAAAGGCTGAACCAACATCATGATATGACTGACCTCCAACAACATACGTCGGAAGATTGCCTACAAGCACATCAGCACCACCACCTAAATAGCTCGATGTATTTTGAGAAACACTGTCTAGATTAGTAGTCACTGTCGTAACATTTTTATTAGTCGCAAATAACTGAGAGCCATTTACAACTTCTGTCGATTCTGCTGAAAGCACTCCTGCCTTAACACCTGAAAGTATCCGGTCTTCTTTCTTACTGTTGGCAATATTGAGTTCTGTACCTTCTACTTCTTTACCAATAGTGATAACCTTCGTATTATCATCCTGCTTAGCAAGGCTATCACTGACAACATTAGTTACATCATTATGAACATTCGTGATAGAACTCGCAACTCCAGCAAATGCTTCCGATACACTATTGTAAACCTTTTCCTCACCAGCACTACCATCAGAATTGACAGTTTTAAGCTTGAAGGTAGGTGCAACCCATTCTCCCTTTTCATTATAACCTGCTCCTCCACCAAAATACGTCGCAACTGTTTGATTGATTGAATAAAGTTGGTTGCCAGTGATCGCTTCTGTTGAACCTTTAGAAATTTCTCCATCTAAAAGAAACTTCAATTTGCTATTGTTTCCTTCCGTTCCATGCTTAGCTACAAATGCATTGGCTTCATTATTCCAATTCAAAGAATCCTGTGCGACTCCTTCAGAAACTTCCTTAATCCTCTGATTGACATTCTTGATATTTGTATCAAGTCCTTCAAAAGCTGAACCAACATTGGTAAAAGGTTTGGCTGTTATCTTACCATCTTTATCAATCTCCGATAAACTATAGGTCGGCCCTGTAAACGCACCATTATTAAAAGCTGCATTACCCCCTAAATAAGTAACAACCTTATCATTCGTTTCAAAAAGCTGACTACCCGTTACAGCATCTGTTGATTTAGCGCTAATCTCACCATTTGCTAGAAACGTAATTCTACTGTTTTCTTGTGTCCTTACAGCTCTGCCTTTTTCTTCTTTACTCTTTTCATGACGCGCTACAAA
>NZ_JBHIRL010000067.1:0-1955 GCF_042197145.1 Bartonella sp. AA56HLJMS
GGAATATAGTTTTCCTTGGATAACTGGCTTTTTAGTTGGATTTTTTCTTTTTAATATATCATATAATGATATATGCGCGGCCCCGTGGTGTACCTTTTATCTTTACGCACTACTTATCCCCCCTTTGAAAGTTATTTTATCAAAATGAGTCTTACTAATATACATTCCCATACAGCTATAGGCTGTTCAAGAAAATAGCAACATAAAAATATAGCTTTTTAGCAATATGGATTCTACTGTGATCTTTTTTCAACAAAATATAGAAAAATCTTCTATAAAACCTCACAGTTTATAGCCTCATCAAATATTATGCTTATCTCTAGATAAATACTGTGCGTCTGTAAAAAAAATATCCACCCTTATTTCAATAAATAAGGGTGGATGTTTTGTTTTCGTTGTTCGTATTATTTTATTTTCAGAGTAATTGCACCACCTATGCCCCAATGACCACCAGCACTCGTGGCAGAGAGATTAGAGCGAATTTTTCCGTTTTCAGATGTATAACCAGCACCAAGAGCAAATGCGGATTGTCCACGCCATGCGCCGCTACCAAATGAGACACTCAAAGATCCCGGCTCGTCAAAGTAACGTAGGTTGGATACTGCTAGACCAACGGCGGCTGCTTGCCTTGCCTCTTTCCGTACGCTCTTAATATCATAACTTAAAATATTAAACTTCATATCTGTATATCGGTCAGACCGATCAACAGCATCATCAATGGCATTAATAACAATATTATCCACCCGACTATCCGTATATTTTTTTGCATCATCGAGAACAATTTTCATCTGTTGCTGAGTGTAATCATGCAGTTGACCACCATTCACAGCTTCTTTCGAACCTTGTTCAATGCGACCATTGGCAACATTATCAATCATAACAGGTTCACTTTCGTTGCCACCTTTTAGAGTGATCTTATTGGTTTTTTTACCATCAGCATCTTTATCATAGTTAACTGCACCATCAGAAAGATTATTAACCGTGTTCTCAATATTATCAACTCTGTCTTCAATATTGAAAACCGTTTCACCAATATTCGTAACCGTAGTGGAAATATTGTCGACTCTGTTTTCAATATGCTTAATATCTTTTTCAACGCCAGTGATACGTTCGTTGGTTTCCCAAAGCTGTCCACCATTGACTGCATCTTTTGAACCTTCTGCAATTTTACCATCTGCTACATTGATAATCTTACTTGGTTGACCATCATGGCTAGCGTCATAAGCTTTTTTCTGCTCATTCCAATTTAAACCATTGGACGAGACATTGTTTTCAACACTTTGAATACGGTCGTTTATCTTAGACATACTCTCACTTACGCCGTCAAAAGCACTGGCAACGTTATGATAATCCTTCTTTTCACCAGAGCTCCCGTCAGCCTTGAATTGTGCTATCTTGAAAGTAGGAGCAGTCCATTCTCCATTATTATAGCCAGCGCCACCACCAAAATATGCAGCAAGCTGATTACTCATCAAATAAAGTTGCGAACCATTTATAGCATCGGTTGAGTTAGCAGAAATATCTCCATTAGCAAGAAACTTAATTTTGCTATTTTCTTTGTCTGCTCCATGCTGTGCTACAAATGCCTGCTCATCATTACTCCACAACAAAGCATCCCCTTTGACTTCTTGTGTAATATCATTGATTTGTTGTGTAAAATTATTGACCACATTCGTGAGATGACTATTCACACTCTTCACATTTGCATCGAGACCACTCAAAGCTGAGCCAACATCATGATAATTGGCTTTTGCCACCTGACCATCTTCAACAATAACAGATAAACTATAGTTTGGTCCTTTAAAAGCACCATTTTCGAACGAGGCACCACCACCAAAATAATTTGCTATATCTCCAGATATTTTATTAATTTGGTTCCCATTGATCGCATCATGCGAATCTTCAGCAATTTTCCCATCTTTAACATTATGGAGGGAAACTGGTGCTGTAGTCTT
>NZ_JBHIRL010000068.1:0-1742 GCF_042197145.1 Bartonella sp. AA56HLJMS
AGCCTTCTCTCTGTTGCTGGTTTGAATGCTTCTGATGATTACGCAAATTTTTTAACCAAAACCCTTTCTGGTAAGAGAGATAAGAGTCCTATCGTAAATGTTTTGACAGAAGGTAGCCGTTCTGCGCGAGTTGGAAATGTTGGTGATAAGAAAGTGCCACAGCTTACAAGAATAGCGGTTAACGATAAAAGCATGAGTGCGGATAATATTGCTGTGCGAAAATTGCCAAAAACATTTGTTAAAAAAGGGTGGATGCTGCCTGTTGAGGACGATAATAGTGATGATATTTTGCTGTCTGGCGTTAATAGTTTAGCAAGGAGGGTGAGTACATATGCAACTAATGAGGATATAAAAATAGGAAACAGTCCGAATGCGCATGGCGTGAGGATTATTGCTATTGGTAACAACATACAGGTACATTCAGGACGCGACGATTATGAATCTGTTATTAATATCGGCAACAGTTCGCAAACCTCCGCTCCTGCTACCACCGTTATTGGTGGAAGGGCACGTGCGGAAAAGTGGACCGGTGTTGCGCTAGGTTACAATTCTGTGGCCGATAGGGCTAGTGGTGTTTTGGGCTATTCTCCTAATAAGAAAGCGAATGCAACAGGTGCTGACGCTCAATGGAAGAGTGTTTATGGTGCCATGAGTGTTGGTAATCTCAGCGAGAAGGGAACGCGACAAATTATAGGGGTAGCAGCTGGTTCTGAACTGACTGATGCAGTAAATGTTGCGCAGATAAAGTCATTACAAAATTACGTAGATAAAGGTTGGCAGCTGTCTGTTGGTGGTGCAGATGCTACAACTATTGGTATAGAGAGCAAGATCGATTTATCAGCGGCAAGTAAAAATCTTCAAATTAGCAAAGGCAAAGATAATAATAATATAAAATTTGATCTAGCTAAGGAAATCGCAGTCAATAAAGTAACTGCAGGAAGCAATACCCTAGACGCAACAGGCTTAGTGATTACAGGTGGACCGAAAATAATCATTTCTGGGATAGATGCTGGGGGTAAAAAGATTACAGGAGTGTCTGATGGCACTGGAGCGAACGATGCAGTTAATTTTTCACAGTTAAGCAAAACCAATGAGAGTCTTTCGTCCACAGCGAGAAATCTGGAAACGGCTATGGCCAATACATCAAAATATTTTGGTGGAGGTGCAGGAGTTGCTGGTTCTGCCATGACGGGACCAACTTATAACTTATCCAAGATTGATACAAAGGGTAATATAACAGAGGGCTCGTTTAAAGATGTTGGGAGTGCTTTTGCAGGTCTTGATACAAATATCAAGAATGTGAATGCACGGATTAAAGAAGTTTCTGAAGGAGTAGCACAGGATTCTTTGTTATGGAATGATGAGGTCAATGCCTTTGTAGCGCGTCATGAGAAGAAGCAAGAAGAAAAAGGCAGAGTTGTAAGGACACAGGAAAACAGTAGAATTACGTTTCTAGAAAAGGCTGAGATCAGCCCCGGCTCAACGGATGCTGTCATTGGTAGTCAACTTTATGCAATGGGTAACACGCTTGCAACCTATTTTGGTGGTGGTGCTGGTTATGATGAAGTGGGCATATGGAAAGCACCGGATTTCAAGATCAGGCAGTTTAGTGAGGATGGTACTTCTTTTGACAAGAACTATACGAATGTAGCTGATGCACTTACAGGTGTTGGAAGTTCTATCACGAATGTTCAGAATAAATTGACTGAACAGGTTAATAATGTGATTACCAAAGTGGAAAG
>NZ_JBHIRL010000069.1:0-1731 GCF_042197145.1 Bartonella sp. AA56HLJMS
CAAAATGAAAAAAATTGAAAAAAATAAAAAATACGTATTGACTTTAAGGAAAGGTTCGTTTAGAAAGGCGTCAAGTGCTTAACAACACTTAGCGATAAGCGGATAAACCACGATAAGGTTTTTCCCATTCTTTAAAATACTGACTGTCTTTTATGTTGTGATTAGCATATAATGATTATGTCGGGTGTGGTCACACCATACAATACTCTTTATGAGAAAAGTGTGACGACGGACTTATCGCCGTGTTTGTTAGCACCCGACGCCCTTATGGGGTGTTAATAACAAACCTTTTTTACGATAAGGATTACTAGCATGAACGCTACAGTTAAAAAACAAACCACTCCCATTATTGATACCGTTGCAAATGACAATATTGCACAAGATTTCGTATCAAAAAATACTCAACAGAAAAAATATAAACTTTCATTAGGTGCTATTGAGTTTGGTAATCGCTTGTTTCGTCGTGTTATAGCTTTAAGAGACTTTGGTACTGTTAAGAAAGGTGACGTTGGTGGTTTTATAGAACATGAGGGTAATTTATCGCATGATGGCAATTGTTGGATATCTGGTTATGCATTAGTATTTGGTAAAGCTCGTGTTTTAGACGATGCACGTGTTACAGGTTATGCAAAAATTTTTGGTGATACAGAAATATCAAATAAAGCACGTGTTGGTGGTCGTATGAAAATTTTTGGTCATAGCGATGCTTTTGGTAAGGTATTGGTTTCTGGGCGTGCGCGTCTTTTTGGGAATGAAACCATCTCTTTTGGTAAATATAGATAACCCTTTAAAACTAGGCGGTGCGGGGGCGCCTCCTTATAACCATTTCATTCAAAAATTTATTCAAATGTTAGATTAGGGAGCTACCTATGACCACTAAAAATGTATCCAAAAAATATGAACTCACAGATGAAATCCACCGTATTCCTGAGGGAAAAACTGTACGTCGTATAAGAGCATTAAGAGATTTTGCAGATGTTAAAGCAGGTGATCTCGGTGGCGTTATTGAAAACGAAAAAAGCTTATCACATGATGGTGATTGCTGGGTTTATGATAACGCCATGGTTGCTATGGATTCTGTTGTTTCTGAAAATGCACAAGTGCGTAATAATGCACGTGTTTATAAAAGTGCAAAAATATCAGGCAACGCTATTGTTTGTGACAATGCTCAGGTTTTTCATAATGCAAAAATTTCTGATAATGCAAAAATTTGTGATAACGCAATGGTTAATGGTAATGTTTTTGGCAATGCAGTTGTTTGTGATAATGCTCAGGTCTCTTTTCTTGGTCATATTTCTGATAATGCAAAAGTTTCTGATTATGCGCATGTAACTGGCAGGGTTTATGGAAATGCACGCGTTTATGGAAATGCTTGTATTTATGGATTTTCTGAGATTTACGATGATGCGCAGGTTTATGACAGGGCTACTATTTCTGAGCATGTAAAGGTTTATGGAAATGCACGGGTTTGTGATCAGGCAACGGTTTATAGCAAGCCTCGTACAGATGGCTATGCACCACCTATCTATGTAAAGATTTATGGCAATGCCGTGGTTAATGGCAATCAAAAAATTTCTGAAGATATTTGTGGTGATGATAAAGCAGCGTAAATAACGGGGCGGGGGGCTGCTTTATAGCAAAAAAGCCGCGTCCTTTTAAGACACGGCTTTTGTTTGCAACTGGAAACTTATACATTTTAAATGTTAAAATATATTACACAAAACGTGTAAA
>NZ_JBHIRL010000070.1:0-1693 GCF_042197145.1 Bartonella sp. AA56HLJMS
ACAGCGCCGTGTCTATATGGATAAATGGGCGGCTTATGTCACGGGTCAAACCTAAAATATGGGGTGAATAACCCCATTATCTGTGGATAACTTTAGCTCTCTTCTCTCTCATTCTCTCTCAATAAGACTCATAAATTATCACATTAGAAATTGTATAATAAAATATTGTTTTCTATGAATAAAATATCTTTCTAAATGAACCAAAATGTGGTTAATAAATGATTATGATTTGTTTTTGTTTTTATAGTGAAAGGATTTTAGAATGACAGAAAATGATATTCTTTTAACTGACCGTGAAAGTGCAAAATTGCTTCATATGAGTGTTTCAACATTCCGCCGTCATGTAACCAATGGCTCTCTCCCAAAACCTTTAAAATTTGGCTTTTTATCCCGTTGGTTACAATCGGATCTTTTGAATGTCATCGAGCAAGCAAAACAGCAACGTTATAACGACGCGGCATAAAAAAAACCTTATCACGTAAGGACGGACAAGGCTTTCTCTGCTGAAGCAAGACTTAAGGTTTGCATTCAAGTTGTTCTGAATGCTTTTTACAATAAGGGCTATTTAAGCGTCTCTCAACACTTCGCTGAGGCATGACAGCACCAGGACGACATATGGGAAGGTTGTCTGATTTATGGTTCTCACACCAATCTTGTATTGTAAAGCTAGGGCGAAAACCTGATTGCGCCATACACATTTCAATACTGGCAAATTGATTCAAATCTAGCGCCACAACCTTATTAAGGTCCGGTACTCCACATTCTAAAAGTATTTTATTTCTCCATAATGCTGGAGAAAGTGAGGGAATTGAGTTAACACATCCAGCTGTATTTAACAGAGCTATACAACTCAACAGTTTTAAGATTTTCTTCATTATTCCCCTCTTTCAATGGATTTATTTACAATAAAAAAGCTCATAAGCCTGTTGATATTTCCTGTCATCGCTGTTTAAACAACGGTGAACAATATTGAAATGGTTGGTTGAGGAAACAATCCCGCCATTCCAAGCAAATGCAAGGATGGCGGATTGTTGATTATCACAAACAGCAAGACTTAAGGCTCGCATTCAGGTTGTTCTGGATGCTTTGTACAAAAAGGGCTGTTTAAGCGCTTCTTGACACTGCGCTGTGGTATGACAGCACCTGGACGACAAATCGGCAAGTTTTTCTCTTTAAAAGTATAACACCAGTTACCTCTCCCTTTATAGTGGAATCCTGCTTGGAGCATGCAGGCATAAGTTGTTGCTTTAGCATTAATGCTCTGCTGTTGGTTTTCTGGAAAAACATCATAAGGGGTTGGCATACCACATTCTAACAATGCTTTTCCTATCTCCGTAAAATCTGCTCCAGACTTCTCCCACATACTTAGATACCCTGGAGGAGGCTTATCGATGTTACATCCAGCTACACTAACCAAAACTATTCCGCTTAATAATTTCAAGATTTGTTTCATTTTTTCCTCCCTGAATATTTTGAATAAATTGGCGTACGATTAGGTAATCCATAAAGCGATGTGCACTCATCACCGGCATGACCATAACAAGCATGAACACTGGGGTAGCCCTTAAATATTTGCCATGCTTCTTTCCAAGGACCACTTCCAGGAGGTATTTGCCCAAAAGTGTAAGGATTTTTGCCAATCTTTGTACCAACAAAGTCATTTTTATGATTTTCCAAGTTTACGTAATCCTGC
>NZ_JBHIRL010000071.1:0-1629 GCF_042197145.1 Bartonella sp. AA56HLJMS
AGTCCTGTGGTAAGAGCTATTGAAGTAATAATACTTATCCGCAGGAAACGGTTTACGAATCCGGAAAGTGGCATATCTATAGCGCCACGGATGATAAGCCATCCGTAGATGATGAAAGCGATAGTGATTCCAATTGAAACGAAGGGTGTAATTGTAACAATTGCTTTTGAGGAAACATCCGTGACATATGTTTTTGTTATCTGATCAATTTTATTGAAAAGTTGCGTGAAAACTGTAAAGTTCATGGAATTCCTCTTTAACGAATTTTCAATTTTTTATCACTTTGGAACATAGATACATGCTAAACGCCTCATTTTCATTTATACATTACCTAAGTGTTTTCAGCATGATATCTTGGCTTTGATAAAATCTTTGTGCTTCTCTTAATTGTTCAGAGAGTACTGAACCTTCTACATTGGTTTTTGTTTTCATGAAAAAAGCAAATGTTGTAAAAAGCTTTATTGGTTAGACCTTATTATAGGCATATTTTTGTAGTTAGAGGCTACAATTTTTCTGTACAATTTACGTTTTTGTATTTCGATAAGAGTCTCTTCGTCATCGCTTAAATTTCTGACCATTTGTAGCTTTGTATATTCATTTTGGATCATGGCTGACATGGTCTTGATGCGTGTTTGCAGTTCGAAAACTTCTTTGAGATCTTTTGTTTTATTTATCTTATCTAAGAAATCGTCCATTTGTTTAAAGCGGTTCTCTGCGTCTTGAAAAGTTTGAAAACTTACAGCTTTTTCGACAATTCCACTATATTTAAGACGCGTATTAATTATTTCGCGCATTTTATAATACGGCAACTTCTGGAAGCCGTACCTTTTCTCTTCGAGAATAATCTCATTAAATCTTTTTTTAAATTCCCCAGTAGCTATGGCTTGGTAGTTTGTCTGTGTTTTTGGGTAGATAGAAGGCAAATCTTGTATGAAAGAATTCTTGTTTTCTCCTATTGTTGGTTTTTGTATCCTATTTCCTGTTATAGACTGATGAATTTTTTTCGCGTTTTCGATCTGGTTTTCGTTTGTTTTAATTTGTTGTTCTAACAACTTAATAATTTCCAGATATTCTGCTTTTGAAAAAGGACTTTTAACAGTTGAACCTTGAGTCCCAGAACCCCAACTAAAGTTAGACGTTAGAGTTAAATTTATCATCCCCAAAAGGGTAATCATTCCTGTTATAATAAATCGCTTTTTCATCTGTCTCCTCGCTTAATTTCGGCAGGGATTGTTTTATTAATAGGCACACGGTTTCTATCATTGGGCTGTTTTAGCTTTGGTGCTAATGCACAAGCCGATAAAATGTTTGCAATCAAAATTACAAGTATGATTGACTTCATTTTGACATGACTCTTTTTACTGTTATACACATTCTGATATTTGTTGTCATTATTATAATTTTGACACTAAAGTAAAGTGTATAGTTTGCGATAATTTATCTTTTCTTAATTTCATTTTTTAATTTATGAAAATAGCTCAATTTCAGTGCGAATATTTTTTACTTTAGGATTGGATATCTTAGTTATTTTGTCATATGGATATTAAGGGCGTCTGTTACGGGAACCATTGCTTTTTATCTCAGCTAGTTTTTATGTCTCCATAGATGTCCGAATGTAATGCCTTTTGC
>NZ_JBHIRL010000072.1:0-1555 GCF_042197145.1 Bartonella sp. AA56HLJMS
CTTTACAGGTAACAGGTGAAGATGGGGGAGCCATTAAGGTGATAACGCGTGTAGAAATCGCGCCTTTGGTCAATGACAACACGACAGATTAATATTGTACCAAAACTCATTCCTATTTTTGATGGGGACGCTTTGGTACGGGCGGCTTGGGGTGGACGAGGGTCTGGAAAGACAAGATCATTTGCATTGATGGCTGCTTTAAAAGGCTATCAATTTGGTAGGAGAGGGATATCGGGGACTATTCTTTGTGCACGTCAGTTTCAGAATTCTTTGGCAGAAAGTTCATTGGAGGAGATTAAGCGCGCCATTGAAGCGCACGACTTTTTAAAGGACTATTACAAGGTTGGGGAATCGTCGATTAAGTCGATAGATGGTCGCGTAGCCTTTCAGTTTTCTGGTCTTGACCGTAATATTGCGAGCATTAAATCGATGGGGCGCATTTTGCTTTGTTGGGTTGATGAAGCAGAGCCGGTAACAGAGACGGCTTGGCAAACGCTTATACCGACTTTGCGAGAAGAAGGAGAGGGATGGCGGGCAGAATTATGGGTGACATGGAACCCGTTGCGAGAGAATGCCCCCGTTGAGAAGCGGTTTCGCTTTTCAGACAATGAGGCAATCAAGCGTGTTGAGATCAACTGGTCAGACAATCCGAAGTTTCCCAAGATCTTGAATGAAGCGCGGCTTGATGATCTGAGAAACCGTCCAGAGACCTATAAGCATATCTGGGAAGGGGCTTATCTTACAGCGGTTCAAGGCGCTTATTATCAAAAGGAAATGTTGGCAGCCGAGCAGGAGGGGCGGATAGGGCGCGTTGCGCGTGATCCTTTAATGCAAATACGCGCCTTTTGGGATATTGGGGGCACAGGTGCTAAGGCAGATGCTACGGCGATATGGATAGCGCAATTTGTTGGTAGAGAGATCAGAGTGCTTGATTATTACGAAGCACAGGGACAGCCTTTATCCGAACATATCGGTTGGTTGCGTCAAAATGGTTATGAGAAGGCATTGATGTTTCTCCCCCATGACGGTGCGACCAGAGACCGTGTGCACAATGTGAGTTTTGAGAGTGCTTTGAATGATGCGGGCTTTGAAACACAGGTTGTTCCCAATCAGGGAGCAGGGGCTGTTAAGATACGTATAGAAACAGTCCGCCGTGTTTTGCCTTCTGTTTGGTTTAATGAGAAGACGACAGTAGCAGGACGTAAGGCACTGAACTGGTATCACGAGAAATGGGATGAGAAGCGTAATATTGGCTTGGGAGCAGAGCATGATTGGTCCAGTCATGGGGCAGATGCCTTTGGATTGATGTGCGTGGCTTATGAAGAACCTCCGACGATACAAAAGCGACCAGCTTATAGCGGTAGAGAAACTTATGAAAGCACGTCATGGATGGCAGAATGATGTATGATGAAGAGCATTTAGAGAAAGAAAGTAACGCATCAGATTTGTCGACAGAAGGCTTATTTCGCAAGCTTGTCAGCTGGTGACAAGCTATTGATTTATAATGATAATCTAGCGTTATTCATATTGAGTTAAAGACCCGAATAACGTAAGA
>NZ_JBHIRL010000073.1:0-1494 GCF_042197145.1 Bartonella sp. AA56HLJMS
TGGACAGAGCGCAAATTTGTGAGCAGCGATAAAACAGCCAAACAAGCACGTTTGAAATTGACCCTTACCGGTGGACCAGCAGCGCGGTCCATGGTGTGTGATTTTGGCGCTGGCATATTGTGATGGGAGAACAGAGATGACAAAAACCAAAAAACTCGATATGGAATTGCCTAAAGAGGGGCGTTTTATCAGTTCTGAATTCCCAATCTTGCGCGAAAACTTGACAAAAATTGATCAGGCAATAGCCGATGTTGAGGACAAGGTAGACGAAAAAGCGCCTTCAAAACACACGCATACCATAAGCGAAATCACAAATCTAGAAAGCGCTCTCAATGGCAAAATGGCAGCGGATAAAACTTTCTCATTTGCTGATTTAAGCGATATCGAGGGTGCACACGATGCTGCCAACAATTATGTTCTCTATAAATCAAGCAACAATAACTTCACCTTTGGGAGTGCTGTCTCACTGTTAGGCGCACATCAACATAAAACCGAAGATATTGTGGGGCTTGATGATTTTAGAGCCAAGCTTAACGAAGGACTGACCAGTTATGGTCGCTTAGCCAGCCCAAATGAATGGCAAAGCTATAATAAATTTACCAGCAAAGTCACTATGAGTGGTGGCTTAGAACTGTTGGGTAATTCGTCGTTTAACCTTATCCATAATGGTGAAGTGGTTACCAATTTAAACACTAACGGAAGCACCTTGAAAGGACCTTTGAGGGTCGATGGAGATCTTGTTTATACGAAATCAGACATAGATATTCTCAAGCAAGAAATTAAAAAAATTAAACAAGGCTTAGTTGATAAACTCATTAATTGGTCTGCGCTTGCTGATGCTGAATTGCTCTATACACAGGATGGGAAAATTCAATGGCCTGATTGGGTAACGGATAAAACTAAAGTTGAGATCCAAGCATGGGGCGGTGGCGGTAGTGGTGGCGGAGCGGATACGCCAAGATTAGGAGGAGGTGGCGGCGGTGGCGGTTGTTCAGTCTGGTATGGCTATAAAGCCAGTTTAAACGGTCACCAGGATATCATCATTGGTAAAGGAGGCGCTTCTGTTGCATCACGCAGTGCGACAGGAAATTCTGGAGGAACAACAGCTGTTGGAAAGAATTTTATTACGGCGACAGGAGGACATGGTGGTGGGGGTGCTTCTGCCTATCAATCTCACACGGGATTTGGTGGTGGTACGACTACCTACTATTCAGGCGATGGCGGTGCTGGAGGAACAGGTGGAAACTTTGGTTTAGCAACGGATGAACATCTAGGAATTGCCAAAGGCGGAAATGGTTATGCTGGAACGAATGGAATTACGAGTAAAACAAGCGGTAATGGAGGCGATGCTGGAGGTGATACATCACGTGGTGGCTCTGGAGGAGTCGGCAAAGGTTCCTATAGTTCGGGAAAAGCAGGGCGTGGTTTTGGGGGCGGAGGTGCTGGCTCTCATGGAGATTCCTCTCCAAGCGGCGCTGGAGCTGATGGCGCTGT
>NZ_JBHIRL010000074.1:0-1445 GCF_042197145.1 Bartonella sp. AA56HLJMS
TAAGTTTAATGAACTTACTGAAAACATCACGAATATTACTCAGGAAGTTCAAGGCGATGCGCTGTTGTGGGATAAGGCCGCAGAGGCGTTTGTAGCGACGCATGGAGAGAAGGAAAGCAAGAGTAAGATTACATTTCTTTCCAATGGAGAGGTTTCTGCAAGCTCAAGTGATGCGGTCAATGGTTCTCAGCTTTTTGCGACCAATCAAAATGTAAGCAGTGTATCTAACAATCTTGAAACAACAGCTACGAATATAGCTAAATCCTTTGGTGGTGGCGCTGAATATAAAGAAGGTCATTGGAGTGCTCCAAGCTTCAAAGTTAAGATCGTCAAAGAAGATGGCAGTGCTGTTGAAGAGCAAAGTTATGATGATGTTGCTAAAGCATTTGCTGGTGTAGGGAATTCATTCACGAATATTCACAAAGAGCTTAAGAATGAGATTAACCAAGTTGTGGGAGATAGTCTTGTTAAACAAGATGAAAAGACACATGTTATTAGTGTAGGGGGTGAAAAGAGTGGTACAGAAGTTAAGCTTTCGAATATTGATGGTGCCGCACGGACTCTTTCCGGTGTGAAAGCAGGAACGCTTTCGGAAGCCTCAAGTGAGGCGGTCAATGGTTCTCAGCTTTTTGATACGAATAAGACAGTTGCAACTTATTTAGGTGGTGGCGCTGAATATAAGGAAGGTCAATGGATTGCTCCAAGCTTCAAAGTTAAGATCGTCAAAGAAGATGGCAGTGCCGTTGAAGAGCAAAGTTATGATGATGTTGCCAAAGCGTTTGCTGGTGTAGGGGCTTCATTCACGAATATTCACAAAGAGCTTCAGAATGAGATTAATAAAGTTGTAGGAGATAGTCTTGTTAAGCAGGATGATGCCACAAAGGTAATCAAGATAGGTGATGAAAAAGAGGGTAGTGCAATCACAATTTCAAACATGAATGGTGATGCACGTAGTCTCTCTGGCGTGAAAGCGGGCACACTTTCTGAAGGCTCGACGGAAGCAGTGAATGGCTCTCAGCTTTATTCCTTGAATCAGACGCTGGCGACTTATTTTGGTGGTGGAGCTCACTATGAAGATGGTCAATGGGTAGCACCTACTTTCAAAGTTACGACATTTAATGATGATGGTAGTCCAGAAGAGCATAGCTACCCTAATATTGCGGAAGCGTTTGCTGGTGTAAGCAATTCATTTACAAAGCTTCATAATGAGATTTCAGACAATATTGAGCAGAATGCGTTGTTGTGGAGTGATGAAGACAGTGCGTTTGTAGCGCTTCATGGGAAGGGAGATAAAAGAAGTAAGAGCAAACTGAAGTCAGTTTTAGATGGCGATATTTCTGAAGGTTCGACAGAGGCGATTACGGGCAATCAGCTTTATTCCTTGCATCAGACGCTAGCGATGTATTTAGGAGGGGGAGCTAGCTATGAAGGTGGCGAATGGAGGG
>NZ_JBHIRL010000075.1:0-1438 GCF_042197145.1 Bartonella sp. AA56HLJMS
TCTTGTAAACGCCCAGCTCCTATACGATTAGAGCCTTTTTCATATTTTTGGATTTGTTGAAAAGTCACACCTAACTGACTGCCTAATTGCTTTTGCGACATTCCCAGCATTGTTCTTTTAAAGCGAATTTTTCTGCCTATCGAAATGTCGTTAAAGTGTGGATTTTTAGCTTTCACTTCAAGCTCCCCTGCCGGTTGCGAGCGCCCTCGCATAAGTATTCCGGGAGTCTGAAAGTACTGAGTTCAGTCAGCTTTTTTTGCTTTTAGTGCTCATCGCACCTGGACATGGCAAAAACTCCCGGAATCCCGGGATACCTACAAAAGTAGGCTAATCTTATGTACTGAACTTTAGGGCTTTCAGACCCTACTGATCGCTGCGTAGACGACCAAAGTTACCCTTTAAGGTATAAAGTAATTTCATGAAATTAGCAATAAAATTTAAAAACAGTCTTTATTTTATGAGCTCCACCCCCGCCTCTCAAACTTTTATGCCCGCTCGTAAAAACTCCAAAACCATGAAATAAAACCCACGTTTATTGAGAGGACTAATAACCCTTTATTTTTGAGATCACACCTCCCAAAAGCACACCTAACAACATATCACCCCCTCCCAAAGCCATTTTTGAGAGACATCTTACAGATTTACACTGTGATGCGTTGGATTTTTGCGCCACAACGAGCCAATTTTTCTTCTAATCTCTCAAATCCACGATCAAGATGATAAACACGATTGACGATTGTTTTCCCCTTTGCTGCCAATGTAACAAGAGTAAGAGGGCTGCAATCACAAGAGAAACAACAAGCACGCAAATCCGTCGCCATGACAGGAGCCCCCCTTGCAAATTCTCTGTTCCATGAGATAGTTGCCCTCTCGCCCATCAAGCTTTATTTGCGCCCTCAAGCGATTGAGTTCTTGAACATGCATAAAACGATCTTCGAAAACCGTCTCTGTAATATGCGCGATTCCTTCAGCCCGTGTCATGAGCGCCATGAACGAAACTTAGACAATAATCACGAGCCTCCTCAAGAGTGAGAGAAGCAAAACTTTACACGAAAGAAAAACCATTCCGAAAAGAAAACAGCAGCCACAAAAGCCATACCCTTGAAAGATGGAGATTTGAAAGAACTATTGAGAAAATCATCAAGAATGTACGGCTCCAAAATTCCACAAGCAAGAGAGTAAACCATTAAAAATGCACCAGCCAAGCCCAGCGCCCCAAGCCCAGCCCCTCCCAACAAGCAAACATTGTGTTAAAACGCCCCCAAGCAATCGCCCCCCCCTCAACCACAGCGCAAAGCATTCAGCATATCTTTGAAAGCTTTACACTGTGATGCGTTGGATTTTTGCACCACAACGAGCCGATTTTTCTTCTAATCTCTCAAATCCACGATCAAGATGATAAACACGATTGACGATTGTTTCTCCCTTTGCTGCCAAT
>NZ_JBHIRL010000076.1:0-1432 GCF_042197145.1 Bartonella sp. AA56HLJMS
TTGCCTTTGCTTGGAATGGCGCGATTGTTTCCTCACTTTCCATTATTTAACGGATGAAGAAAAGCAGCATTTACAAGAGGGTGCTGATGGCAAGGTGCATGTGTCCTTTAATGGCATCTTTACTCCACCAGAGGAAGCCGCTGTTTATGCGGTTCAACATGCGAAGGATAAAAATGAACCGCTTTATTTTGTTGTGTTCCCTCAAGCCGATTCTGCTATCTCAGAACTTCTAGTCGCGGGCTATCAGAAGTTTATGGAAAATAACTTTTGGGGTTTGACCAATTCAACACAAGAAGCAAAAGATTTGGTGTATAGCCATGGTATTACAGGGTTAGAACTTTATGGACATAGCCGTGGTACCATGACATTGGGGAATATGCTGAATTCTTTCAAACAAGAAGGTGTGCACGGGATAGCCGACAACACGAATATCAATTTCTATGGACCAGCCTTTAATGTTTTAGTTGCATCCGGTCTGTTAGGTTATGTGAGTGATGGCAAACAAACCACTATTGGTTTTGATGGGCATAGATATGACTTTGTAAGCCGATGGATTGGCGGCAATGGCTATACTTATGAGACAATACCTGCTGGTAGTAACTGGTGGAAAGAAACATGGAATATGTTCTCAGATCCCATAAATCCCCATACCTGTCTTGGAGACGCGGGCGATAAGTGTAACGTGCGTTATGGCTCATCTCATCGTGAACAAGTTCCTTCAAGTAAATCATGGAGTAAAAAATGAAACAAACCTTAAAATTATTAAGTGCTGTAACTCTATTCAGTATCGCTGGATGTCAGTTTAATAAGCCTCCTTCAGGATACTTGACTGCTTGGGAGAAGCCAGGAGCAGATTTTACTGAAATAGGAAAAGCATTATTAGAATGTGGTATGCCAACGCCTTATGATGTATTTCCAGAAAATAGAAAGCAGAGCATCAATGCAAAAGCAACAACTTATGCTTGCATGATTCAATCAGGATTCCGCTATAAAGATGAAGAAGTAGCAAGAGCGGGAGGGTGGTGTTATACTTTTAGAGCCGAAAACTTGCCCATTTGTCGTCCAGGTGCTGTGATCCCGAGGCCCAGTGTCAAGAAGCGCTTAAACAGCCCTTTTTGTAAAAAATATAAAAATGCACCTGAATGCAAACCTTAAGTCTTGCTAGTGATGATCAACAATCCGCCATCCTTGCCTTCGCTTGGAATGGTGGGATTGTTTTCTCAACCAATCATCTCAATATTGTTCACCGTTGTTTTAAGCAGCGGTGACAGGAAATATCAACAGGTTTATGAGCTCTGTTTTATCGTAAATAAATCCATTGAAAGAGGGGAAAAATGAAGAAAATCTTAAAACTGTTGAGTTGCATAGCTCTCTTAAATACAGCTGGATGTGTTAACCAACCTCCTCCATCAACTTTAGCATTATGGGAAAA
>NZ_JBHIRL010000077.1:0-1389 GCF_042197145.1 Bartonella sp. AA56HLJMS
AGAATTTTCAAAGATGTTTCTGGTAACAGCCAAACATCTGCTTCTAAATCCAGCACTTTTTTGACAGCAGCGTGAACAATGATTGTATCATTGGTCATGATGATATTTTTTCTGTGAAGAGCTTCTGAGACTGTTTGTATGAGATCTTCAGAGGCTGTTCCTTCTTCATTATTACCAAAAAGAGCAACATAGATGGTTGGGTTTTTGCCTTTACGATAAATAATCGCATCTTTCACTCGACTATCGGCTGTTAAGGCTATAAGCTTGTAATAGGGTTCTGTTCCACTTCCGTTTCCTCCACGGGCATGAAGCTGTATGCGTTCACGATATCTCTCGTCACTTTCCTCTTCCATGCG
Source organism: Bartonella sp. AA56HLJMS (assembly GCF_042197145.1). NCBI lineage: Bacteria > Pseudomonadati > Pseudomonadota > Alphaproteobacteria > Hyphomicrobiales > Bartonellaceae > Bartonella > Bartonella sp. AA56HLJMS. The sequence continues at coordinate 357 of NZ_JBHIRL010000077.1, forward strand.
GGCAATACCATGCCAGTTTCCCAAAGCATCAAGAGATTCACCGATTGCAAAATCAAGAATATTATTGCGTGCTGCCTCATTAATACGCTGTCTTAAAAGCAACTCTCGATAGCTAAAAGCCTCTATGACTTTTACGGCCGGATCACTTTCAAGAATGGTATATTCAGGCAAAAGCTCTTTTAAATGGACAAGAGCAGCAGCGCGTATTTCTTCAAAAGAAAGTTCTGTGATGATGTCTGGTTTTGCAAGCACTCCATTCATTTTATCAGTAATCCTTCCATGGTAATGGGCTTGCCGGATGGCAAATAAATGCCTTCAAAGGACAAAGAAACTTGTCCAGCCTCACTCCATTTAAAATCAATTTTTTTCAATTTAAAACGCGGTTCCCACTTGTCTAAAGCCTCAGCAACAGCAGCATAAAGAGCAACAGCAAAAGCATTATTAACCGGTGCATCAATGAGTTCAGCAACGCGTGAACCATAATCACGCCGCATTACACGCGAACCAATCCGTGTTGACAAAATATCAAGAATTGATTGGCGTAAATGATCAATGCCGGTTAATGGCTTTCCTGTTGTACGGTCCATTCCACTGTTCAATTGGGACCTCCAGTCATCGCGCCACCAGAATAAACACCGCCATGAACATGTGTTGCTCCTACATTGGTGCCGTTATGTCTTAATCCACTTGAGTGAATGGAAACATTATTCCCAGAATGAAGAGAGAGACTATCATTCGAATTCAGTGAAATGCTACTACCTGCCTTCAAAGAGATGTTGCCTTTTGCGTTTAAATTTATATCGCTTTCTGAAACAATCTTTATGCCTTCCGGTGCGGTAAGCTCTAGCTTGCCACCATCACCTTTTAGTGACACACCATCAGCGATTGTCAGAATAAACTTTCCGCCGGATTTGATGTGAATTCCATAAGTGTTTTGTTCATCATCATATTCAAGGCTGGTTCCATCAGGGTATATCGTTCGGTGAATGCTGCCCTTATCGGCTGCTTGATTAGCATCTGTATGAAGTGAACC
>NZ_JBHIRL010000078.1:0-1386 GCF_042197145.1 Bartonella sp. AA56HLJMS
GATCAATTTTATTGAAAAGTTGCGTGAACACTGTAAAGTCCATGGAATTCCTCTTTAACGAATTTTCAACTTTTTATCACCTTGGAACATAGATATATGCTAAACGCCTCATTTTCATTTATACGTTACCTAAGTGTTTTCATCGTATGATAGGCATCCCTTTTTTTTCATGATCAAAAATTTTCATATCAAGTTCGCGTCTTTTCCTTTTGATAAGTGATTGCTCAGCGTTACGTAAATGTGCTACCATTTGTACCTTTATAAATTCATTTTGGATCATGGCTAATGAACCATCGATATGTGCTTGAAGATCTGCAATATCTTTCAGGTTTTCTTTTGTTTGAAGTTCATTAAATAGACTTTTGAGGTATTGAAAACGATTTTCTACGTTTTCAAAAGTTTCTAAACTTACAGCTTTATCTAGTATCGATGCAAATTGTAAACGCCCCGAAATAGTTTTGCCCATTTGATCAAAAGGCCCAGAAACTTTGTTTTCGTCCTCTAATACCTCTTGATATGATTTCCTTGAAAGCTTATCACTCTTATAGAACGATTCTGGTTCTTTGAGAAAAAAACTAGAAAAATCTATAGTTTTAGGTCCAGTTTTTTGACTATTTGTTATAGCCTGATAGGTTTTTTCTGTTTGCGAAAGTTGTTCTTTTTTCAACTCAAGCTGTTTTTTTAAGAGCTCAATAATTTCCCCTTTTTTTAATAGATTAGTAAGCTCCAGATATTTTGCTGATGGAGCAGATACGAAAGTTGATTTAGGTACCTGAGCTGTGGGAGATACTGGAGGTGTGTTAGATGGCTTAGAGCCAATAGGTTTGGACGGTACGCGATTTCTTATCGTTCCCAAATTAGAAAGGTCAATTTTAATATCGGGTGGAAGTTTACGTGGTGGCTCATAGCCTTTTGGTGGTTTTGGTTTATAATTGTTGCTTGAATCGAGATTTCCTGACCCTATACTAGGAACTGCAAAACGGCTATGACCTCCTCCTTGCTTAGTAAGAGTGTTACTTCTTGCTAAGTTTGTTGTTCCAAAAAAAGCACTAATCGCTATGATAATAATCAGCTTTTGCATATTTCATACCTTTTAATTTTCACATATTTAGAAAGACTGACCATTACATTATTAACTTCATAAATCAGTTTATGAGATTCCGTTGTCTCCTCGCTTGATTTCGGCAGGGATTGTTTTATTAATAGGCACGCGGTTCCTGTCATTGGGCTGTTTTAGCTTTGGTGCTAATGCACAAGCCGATAAAAGGTTTGTAATCAAAATTATAAGAATGATCGACTTCATTTTAATATGACTCTTTTTTACTGTTATACACATTCTGATATTTGTTGTCATTATTATAATTTCGACACCAAAGTAAAGTGTAT
>NZ_JBHIRL010000079.1:0-1275 GCF_042197145.1 Bartonella sp. AA56HLJMS
GGAATATAGTTTTCCTTGGATAACTGGCTTTTTAGTTGGATTTTTTCTTTTTAATATATCATATAATGATATATGCGTGGTCTCGTGATGTACCTTTTATCTTTACGCACTACTTATCCCCCTTTGAATTATTTTATCAAAATGAGTCTTACTAATATACATTCCCATACAGCTATAGGCTGTTCATGAAAATAGCAACATAAAAATATAACTTTTTAGCAATATGGATTCTACTGTGATCTTTTTTCAACAAAATATAGAAAAATCTTCTATAAAACCTCACAGTCTATAGCCTCATCAAATATTATGCTTATCTCTAGATAAATACTGTGCGTCTGTAAAAAAATATCCACCCTTATTTCAATAAATAAGGGTGGATATTCTGTTCTATTTTCGTTGTTCGTATTATTTTATTTTCAGAGTGATTGCACCACCTATTCCCCAATGACCACCAGCACTCGTGGCAGAGAGATTAGAGCGGATTTTTCCGTTTTCAGATGTATAACCAGCACCAAGAGCAAATGCGGATTGTCCACGCCATGTGCCGCTACCAAATGAGACACTCAAAGATCCTAGCTCGTCGAAGTAACGTAGGTTGGATACTGCTAAACCAACGGCGGCTGCTTGCCTTGCCTCTTTCCGTACGCTCTTAATGTCATAACTAAACGTTTCAAATTTTATATCGGTTTAGGATTTCGACTCGTTAACACCATTACTCATCGCATTATCCTTGGATTCAGAAAAATATTTATCTACATATTTTTTCGCATCATCAAAAACTGTCTTAATCTGCTGCTCACTGTCATCTAACAACCACCAACCAGCCCCCCTCCACGACTTCTGTCAAATTTGCGTAAAACACACCACTCTTCACACCTTTTCTCTTTCTTTATTTTCAACATTAATGCTGGCACTGTTATTTGTGGGAGTCGTTCTTTTAATCGTGTAACTCTTTTCGCCCCTGTCTTGTATAGACAGGAGCGTTTTTGAAAATAATCGTAGTAAATTTTATTAATTTAGAGTTAAGCTTAATCCTACACCTACACCCCAGCGCCCTCCGGAACTTGTCACAGATAGACTAGAGCGAATATTTCCATCTTCAGATGTATAACCAGCACCAAGAGCAAATGCGGACTGATTGAGCCATATACCACTACCAAGTGCAACACTTAACTTTCCTGGTGCATCATTGTAACGCAAGTTGGACACCGCTAGACCAATAGCAGCAGCTTGTCTTGCTTCTTTCCGAACATCCTGAATAGCATAATTCAATGT
>NZ_JBHIRL010000080.1:0-1193 GCF_042197145.1 Bartonella sp. AA56HLJMS
AGCTGGTGACAAGCTATTGATTTATAATGATAATCTAGCGTTATTCATATTGAGTTAAAGACCCGAATAACGTAAGATTCTCTTATTTCAAATCTGTTTATATTGAATCAATCAAAACCACTCGTTTGCACATAGCAAGTGGGATGAGTGTGTGGATAAAATTTGTATAAGAAAGGACTTAAAATGGCTCTTATGAACCGTCTTAATGCAAGATCTGTTGCAACATTAGGGGCTGGCAAATATAACGATGGTGCCGGCTTGTTACTTCACAAGCGTAAAGATGGCGGTGCTCAATGGATTTACCGTTATACCATTCATGGGCGCCGTCGCGAAATGGGCTTGGGGGCATTGCGAAACGTTTCTTTAAAAAAAGCGCGTGAATTGGCAAATCAATGGCGTTCTGTTTTGCATGAGGGTCGTGACCCTATTAAAGAACGCAATAAACAAAAGCGTGAGGCGATAAGCAATCTCCATTACTTAAAAGATATTGCCATAGATGCTTTTGAAAGTCGTAAAGCTGAATTAAAAGGGGATGGAAAAGACGGACATTGGTTTTTACCATTACGTCTTCATATTCTCCCCAAATTAGGCTGTTTACCCGTTTCAGAAATTACCCAAACTGAGATACGCAATACTCTTGCTCCTATCTGGCATACAAAAGCTGGAACAGCTAATAGAGCTCTTAATCGTCTTAATATATGTCTCAAACATGCGGCTGCACTAGGATTGGATGTTGATTTACAAGCAACAGAAAAAGCACGTGCTCTCTTAGGCAAACAACGTCATAAAAAGCAAAACATGCCCGCAATGGATTGGAAAGAGGTCCCTGCCTTTTATAAAACACTTTGCCAAACAACAATCCTAACACAACTGGCTTTGCGTTTGCTTATTTTGACAGGAGTTCGTACTTTTCCTTTGCGTCATATTCGTGAAGGTCAAATTGAAGATGATGTCTGGACAATTCCTGCTGAAAATATGAAAGGAAAGCGTGATACTACAACAGAATTTCGCGTCCCCTTATCAAAAGAAGCGCTGAAAATTATTGAACAAGCTCGTTGTATTTCTAAAAGTGATTTTCTTTTTTCTCCTATCGGTCGCGGTCCTCTTTCACATACGATGATGGCTTGGTATATGAGAAAAAATAAAATTGAAGCATGCCCGCATGGTTTTCGCTCTAGTTTACGCGATTGGCT
>NZ_JBHIRL010000081.1:0-1189 GCF_042197145.1 Bartonella sp. AA56HLJMS
AACAAGCATTATTTATTCAATGATCTTAGAGACGATACCGGCACCAACAGTACGACCACCTTCACGAATAGCAAAACGAAGTTTCTCTTCCATCGCTATCGGAACGATCAACGAAACATCCATCGCAACATTGTCACCTGGCATAACCATTTCCGTTCCTTCTGGAAGCGTAACAATACCTGTAACATCCGTCGTACGGAAGTAAAACTGAGGACGATAATTCGTGAAAAATGGTGTATGACGTCCACCTTCATCCTTTGTCAAAATGTAAGCTTCTGCTTTAAACCGTGTATGAGGTGTAACGGATCCTGGCTTTGCCAATACTTGACCACGCTCAATCCCTTCACGGTCAACACCACGTAGCAGAGCTCCTATATTATCACCCGCTTGACCTTGATCCAAAAGCTTGCGGAACATTTCAACGCCTGTAACCGTCGTCTTAGACGTTGGACGAATACCGATAATCTCGATTTCCTCTCCAACTTTAATAACACCACGCTCAACACGACCCGTAACAACGGTTCCACGACCCGAAATCGAAAACACATCTTCTATCGGCATCAAAAATGGTTGATCAACAGGACGTTCAGGGGTTGGGATATAATTATCAACTTCACTCATTAAAAGACGAACAGCATCTTCACCAATGCTTTTATCCTTATCCTCAAGAGCTGCCAACGCAGAACCCTTAACAATTGGTATATCATCGCCTGGGAAATCATATTTGGATAAAAGTTCCCGAACCTCAAGCTCTACAAGCTCCAAAAGTTCTGCATCATCAACCTGATCAACTTTATTAAGAAAAACAACAATTGCTGGAACACCAACCTGACGTGCAAGCAAAATATGCTCACGTGTCTGAGGCATTGGACCATCAGCTGCTGAAACAACCAAAATAGCACCATCCATCTGTGCTGCCCCTGTGATCATGTTTTTCACATAATCAGCATGTCCTGGACAATCAACGTGCGCATAGTGACGATTTTCCGTTTCATACTCAACGTGTGCTGTAGAAATAGTAATTCCACGTGCCCGTTCCTCTGGCGCAGCGTCAATTTGGTCATAAGCTTTAAATTCACCAAAATATTTCGTAATCGCTGCTGTCAACGAGGTCTTCCCATGATCAACGTGACCAATCGTACCAATATTAACATGCGGTTTTGTTCGTTCAAACTTGCTCTTCGCCATT
>NZ_JBHIRL010000082.1:0-1163 GCF_042197145.1 Bartonella sp. AA56HLJMS
AACGTCATAACGTCACTCGAATAATTCCGACGGATTTCTAATATGGTTTATTTTCCAATCGCTGATTACAGACCAGATGTTTCGGTCGTCAACGGTAGCTTTACGGATACGCTTGTGAATGTTTTACCGGCTGATGGCTGTTATATTCCGATGCCTAATGCAGTGGTAGTGTCTCATGCTTTAGAAGAAAAGCCGTTGGGGTACATAGCCTTTAGAAGTGGCAATGGTGTTAAGATAATCGTAGGAGGAGCCAAAAAGCTTTACAGTTATGATAGTCAAACGCAGGGTTGGAAAGACATAAGTCAAAGTGGTGTGACCTATCAAGCAAATGAAGAGAATAAATGGTCGTTTGCATTATTTGGTGAAACTATTATTGCGGTGAATAAAAATGATAAACCACAAGTCTTTAATACTCATAGCTCTGAACGGTTTGAAGATTTAGGAGGCAATCCCCCGAAAGCAGGATTGGTGAAGGTTTGGGGTGATTTTGTTTGTTTGATGCAATTAACAGATCATCCCAATCGCATCCATTGGTCGGGTTTGAATGATGCAACTCATTGGACGGTAGGTGATAAAGATTGTTATTATCATAATTTTAATGATGGAGAATATGTTCAAGGGGCAACGGAATCGAGCAATCCCCTCGTTTTTTTGCGTTCTGCTATTTATGCTGGTTGTTTTACGCTAGGCTCTAAAGTCCCCTTTATTTTTCAAAAGCTTCAAGACAAGCGTGGATCCCGCAGTGCAGCCTCTATAGCGTGTCGCGGGAGTGATGCTTTTTTTGCTGGTGATGGTGGCTTTTATCAGATCAGTGCTGATGGTCAACTTTTGCCGATAGGCTTTGAGAAGGTTGATAGAACGGTTTTTAAAACCTTTGATAAGTTTGCTCTTGATGAGATGCAAGGGGTTATAGACCCCATTGATAACCGGATTTACTGGTCCTTAAAAAGAGGTAATAACGAGCAAACGACCTTTGTCTATGATTGGGGATTGCAGAAATGGTCGACGCTACAGGGAAAACCTTTCACGTTGTTTCCAGTATTTACGACAGGTTATACTTTAGAACAGTTAGATGAGATCTCGATCAATCTTGAGACATTACCGGCTTCTTTAGACAGCCCTCGTTGGCAAAGTGGCGCACCCATGCTTGGTGCTTTTGATGA
>NZ_JBHIRL010000083.1:0-1147 GCF_042197145.1 Bartonella sp. AA56HLJMS
TTGATGGATACCTTACGCTTTACCGCATACGTGCATTAAAAGATTTTGGTGATGTTAAGGCTGGGGACCTTGGGGGCTTTGTAGAGTATGAAGACAATTTAAGTCAAAAAGACGATTGCTGGATTTATAATGATGCCAAGGCGTATTGTTGTGCCAAGATTTACGATAGTGCTAAGGTTTATGATAAAGCACAAATTGGTGATTGTGCCGAGATTTTTGGCAATGCAAAAATTTATAATAACGTCAAAATATATGATGGACATATTTTTGGACACACACAAATTTATGGAAATGTGATTATTTATGCCGATTCAAGAATTTATGGCAATGTAAAAATTTATGATAATTCAGAAGATTGTAAACAAACTATGACCGCCCAGAACGGCAACTCTTCAACAAAAGACGACATTCCTTTCTAGCAACACAAACCAACTTTTAACACAAGCGTGATTCACGCCACGGGTGAATTGCGCGCAATGTAGGAAATCAAGATGAGTGAACAAAACACTAACCTAATAGAAATTGAAGAAACACATCATGTAGCCGTCGAACAAACTGTCATGGAACGTATTTTAAATAAAGCCTTAGACAGTGACGTCGATATGGATCGCTTAGAGCGTCTTCTTGATTTAAGAGAACAAGAGATAAAACGACAAGAGCGCCAAAATTTTGTCCGTGATCTTTCGGCTGTGCAAATGGCATATAAAAATATTGAACAAAACGCCATTAATAACCATACAAACAGCAAATACGCTACACTTGATCAGTACATTGATGCTGTAAAGAAAGGGCTTGCAACATACAAATTTGCTTTGTTTTATCGTATTAAAAATCAAACAGAAAAAAACGTTACCATAGAAATAACTCTGTCTCATCCTTCAGACAATCAAATCTCAACAGAAGGAACATTTCCAATTGACAGTACAGGCTCTAAAAATAGCATACAATCACTTGGTTCCACACTTACCTACGCACGAAGATACCTATTAGGCATGCTTCTTAATTTAGCAAGTAAAGAAGACGATACAGATGGAAACCCGCCTATTAAAAAGGCTTTTCCACAACAGATCAATGAAATCAGAAGACTTGTCGTACAAACCCAAACAGAAGAAGAAAAAATACTTGCTTATGTCAACGTCAAAAAGCT
>NZ_JBHIRL010000084.1:0-1071 GCF_042197145.1 Bartonella sp. AA56HLJMS
ATGAATCGTCTTAATGCAAGGGCTGTCGCAACATTGGGAGCTGGTAAATATAATGATGGTGCCGGCTTGCTTCTTCACAAACGTAAAGATGGTGGTGCTCAATGGCTTTATCGTTATACCATTCATGGTCGGCGCCGCGAAATGGGCTTGGGTGCCTTGCGAGATGTTTCTTTAAAACAAGCCCGTGAATTGGCAACTAGGTGGCGGGCTGTTTTACGTGAGGGGCGTGACCCTATTAAAGAACGCAACAAACAAAAGCGTGAGGCAATGCGCAATCTCCATTATTTAAAAGATATTGCTCTAGATGCTTTTGAAAGCCGTAAAGCTGAATTAAAGAATGATGGTGAGTCTTGTAATTGGTTTTTACATTTACGCCTCCATATTCTCCCTAAATTAGGCTGTCTGCCCGTTTCAGAGATTACGCAAACAGAGATACGCGATACCCTTGCCCCTATTTGGCATACAAAAGCTGGAACTGCTCGAACAGCACTAATGTGTCTTAATCTTTGTCTCAAACATGCGGCTGCATTAGGGTTAGATGTTGATTTACAAGCAGTAGAAAAAGCACGCGCTCTCTTAGGCAAACAACGTCATAAAAAACAAAGCTTACCAGCCATGGATTGGAGAGATGTGCCGGCTTTTTACCAATTTCTCTGCAAAACAACAACTATAAAACATTTAGCTTTGCGTCTGCTTATCCTGACAGGCGTTCGTACCAACCCTTTGCGTCATGTTCGTGAAGATCAGATTGAAGGTGATATATGGACAATCCCTGCTGAGAATATGAAAGGCAAGCGTGATGCCACAACAGAGTTTCGCGTGCCCCTATCATCTGAAGCAATAAAAGTAATTGAACAAGCCCGCTGTATCTCTAAAAGTGATTTCATCTTTTCACTTACCGGTCGTGGTCCTCTTTCACATACGATGATGGCGGCGTATATGAGAAAAAATAAAATTGAAGCTTGCCCCCATGGTTTTCGCTCTAGTTTACGCGATTGGCTAGCAGAAACAACCGATGCCCCCTATGAGGTCGCTGAAACTATTCTAAGTCATACAGTAGGAGGACAAGTA
>NZ_JBHIRL010000085.1:0-1052 GCF_042197145.1 Bartonella sp. AA56HLJMS
AAATATAATGATGGTGCCGGCTTGCTTCTTCATAAGCGTAAAGATGGAGGTGCTCAATGGCTGTATCGTTATACCATTCATGGTCGGCGCCGTGAAATGGGCTTGGGTGCTTTAAGAGATGTTTCTTTAAAACAAGCCCGTGAATTGGCAACAGGATGGCGGGCTGTTTTACGTGAAGGGCGTGACCCTATTAAAGAACGTGAAAAACAAAAGCGTGAGGCAATAAGCAATCTCCATTACTTAAAAGATATTGCACTAGATACTTTTGAAACTCGTAAAGCTGAATTAAAAGGTGATGGTAAAAATGGTAAATGGTTTACACCTTTACGCCTTCATATTCTCCCTAAATTAGGCTGTTTACCCGTTTCAGAGATTACGCAAACAGAGATACGCAATACCCTTTCTCCCATTTGGCATACAAAGGCTGTAATTGCTCGAACAGCATTGATACGTCTTAATCTTTGTCTCAAACATGCGGCTGCATTAGGTGTAGATGTTGATTTACAAGCTGTAGAAAAAGCAAAAGCTCTCTTAGGAAAACAACGCCATAAGGTCACTAATAGACCAGCCATGGATTGGAGAGAGGTTCCGGCTTTTTATAAAACACTCTGTGAAGCATCAACCATAACACAACTGGCTTTGCGTTTGCTTATTCTGACAGGTGTTCGTACCAATCCTTTACGTCATATTCATAAAGATCAAATTGATGGGGATATATGGACCATACCTGCTGAAAATATGAAAGGCAAGCGTGATACAACAAAAGAATTTCGCGTGCCTTTATCAACTGAAGCATTAGACATTTTAAAACAAGCACGATTGCTTTCTCGTAATGATTTCTTTTTTTCTGCTAAAGGTCGCGGTCCCCTCGCTGAGAAGTGTATGGCTCAATATATGAGAGACAATAAACTTGAAGCCTGCCCGCATGGTTTTCGCTCTAGTTTACGCGATTGGCTAGCAGAAACAACCGATGCTCCCTATGAGGTCGCTGAAACTATTCTAAGTCATACAGTAGGAGGACAAGTAGAGCGCTCCTATCGTCGCACTGACTA
>NZ_JBHIRL010000086.1:0-1052 GCF_042197145.1 Bartonella sp. AA56HLJMS
CGTCATTTGGATTTATAGACAAATTGACGCGTATGTTTACAAGTGTAGATACTATAGAGAAGTATAATCAACTTTACAATAAATACGTAAGTGAATCATATATTGGCTCTATGCATTCTGAAAAGGTACGCAAAGCAGAAGAACTTTCACTCAGAAATGGCGGAGAATATTCATTTTTTAACAAGGAAGATATATTGTATCGTCACATATCAGTTGTTGGTTGTGCATCCCTTATGAGTTTATTGCGGGGTGATTATAATAAGGAGATGTCGCAAATGGATCTACCCAATGTAATAAAGCGTTTACGCGATGAATATGATTGGAGTGAAAGCGATTTTATGTGGGCATACGACGTGGTCAATGATAACGAGGATCCAATGATTTATTATGCAAAAAAATTTATGACGGCTATAGATAAGCGTTACGATTTCAGAAAAGAACAAGTAGATAACATAGTATCTCACGTGAAAACAAATGATCATAAATGGTTAAAGGAACTCAGTGAACATTGCGGAAACTTACGAAGGATATACTATATAATGCAACCGTAATAGAGCTTGTCATTTACGATCAAAATGTTTCTGAAGCACATTAAGAGCAACGCGCAGTGAATTCACAAGGTGGGGTAGCATTTGATCTTCTATAACGAGGTACTGTAGCGCAGCGTGAAGATTGTACTGTCTATAAAGGCATTGTGCTTCTTTTAGTGCCTCTTGCGTGTTTATAAACTGCTCTGTTGCAAATTCTACCCATTTATCTCTTGCCTTATCATCAGATGATGATGGCATTTCGTCATAAATTGCATTAGGCAAGCCTTTTGCACAAAGGTAATTATTCCTTATCTGTAAATACTGTTGCGCGGCGTCGTATTGCTCTTGAGTAATCACGCCTTGCAAGCAAAGCCGCCCGATATAGGTACCAGAAAGTGGATTTTTTGCCTCTTGTAGCGTTAAACCAAAGCACTTTGCACGCATTTCTATTGCCAATTTATCAACGGCTTCACGCGGTGCTTTTGCACGTGATATACGTCCGTTTGGTTCTCTTACCTGCCC
>NZ_JBHIRL010000087.1:0-1043 GCF_042197145.1 Bartonella sp. AA56HLJMS
CTATCTCTGATAAACGCAATGGAGAGAGAATGAGTTGAATCTGATAGGCTTTATCCGGCGTGGGATAAAGATGTAATTTCCTATCAAAATAACTGTAACAAACCGGCGTTCCTTGCTGCTCTGATGATAACAAAGGCTCTAAAGAAACATGGTCCTTACACTCCAATGCAAACTTATGATGTTGATCAGAGCTTAGATAAACGTTTTTTATTTTAACAGCTGTTTCAATAGGGCGGGTAGTGCTTGCATCATAAACACCTTGTCCCGCCCGTGTCTCAAACACCACATCACGGCTTTCGTTAAAGTAAAAGGTCTCCCGTTCACAAAAACGAATAGCTGCAAAAATGCTTTCTTGGATTTGTTGAACATACTCATCGGCTATGTCATCAATCTCATCTTGAATGACCGACACTAAGTGCGAAAGTGTTCTCTTATGACGATAAACATCTCGCTTTACTGGTATCGGTCCTCCGGTTTTAACCCGAATATAATGACGTGTCATCAAAATACCTCTCAGTGATTAGTCACAAATTCAACGACTATACTTGCTTGACCAGCTTGTACTGTTTTGTCCGCTTTAGCATAGAGAGTGACCTCTTCATCATAAGGGACAAATTCCTTCTGATTGGTGGGCTTAACCTCTTTTACTGCCTGTTGTTTGATTTCCGCTTCACCAAACTCAGTCCCTCCAGCAGTGCTGCCTATTTTGACCTTTGTGTCCGAAAATGCTGTCTTAACAAACACTTTAATTGAAGTAATCAAAGCACCACGAGGTAGCGTACCTATTCTCATAGCGTTTTCTTTATCTTCATAGCTAAAATTAAGCCGCAAAAAGCTTACCTGCTGGGTATGAAGATTTCTCCCTTGCAAGGGCTGTGGTAAATAATCTGCCATGTCTTATCCCCTCAATGATTTGTTACGAATTGCACAACCACAACACACTCACCAGCCGCAGTTGTTTTATCCCGTGTTGCATAAAGGGTCATCTCCTTATCATCTGCAACAAAAGACTTTTGATCTGTTGGCGTAAAATCTTGCGTGCC
>NZ_JBHIRL010000088.1:0-1006 GCF_042197145.1 Bartonella sp. AA56HLJMS
CATGGTCCATTGATTTGCCCACGAAACCCTTGAAGGATGAGAGGTTGATCCGCCATGATTTCAGGGCGTCCCTCAAGGGTCAAAGAACCACTGCCTACAGCACGACATAAGCGATCCGACTCGGAAGCAGCGGCAGATAAAGCTTCCTCTTGACATGGATAACAACTGCGAAGACGCCGCACGGGACCGCTAAACCCTGTCTGATGCTTGACTTGGCATTGCTGCCCTTTTGCGCGATCAAAATAAGAAGCTTCAATAGTGCCGTATTGCGTACGTGGCTCTAGGGTAAATTCCCAGTTAGAACAGTCGTGCTTATGAAGTTCAAGGGCTGGTAAATTGTCACCGCTTAAAAATAAAAACTTATTGTCCTTGATTAAAAAACGCGCCCGCATGCGATCGGCAAGGCGGGTTAAAAAATCAACAGCCGATTGATCTGTACGAATCACATAAGGAAGAGTTTGTTTGATAAATTGTGGACTGACCTTTGCTTGATAGCCATGGCGTTTGGCAAGTGTCTCAACAATCTCACCAACAGTTTTGTGATCAAAATGTTCACTCGCTTGTTCTTTGAGTTCTTTACGCATCGAGGCGCTTTTGCCACAAAGGCGCAAAATCTCTCCATCACTGCCACCAATACTCACCACCGACTCAACAACAAAACGCCCCATAAAGGCACTGATGCTGTTCTCATAGCCAAAAATCACTTGCAGAGTGCTGTTGCTTGAGGGAACCTCTAAATCATTACCACTATCATCAAACTCTGCTTCAAATGTATCGGCTTCATTGCCGGCATGGTCCGTAATGGTTGCGGTTAAAAGACGCTGATAAAAAACCTCATGAACAAGCTTATCCCCCACTCTCACCTCAATAAAAGGATGCGTGCGCATTAATCCCATAACCGCTTCACCACGCTGTTCTTTTCTTGGCTGACAAACTCAGGCAGAATGACCTTTAAGCCCCGTGGTAAAAACACACCATATTTGGCAATCTCTGGATTAGCTTCCAG
>NZ_JBHIRL010000089.1:0-974 GCF_042197145.1 Bartonella sp. AA56HLJMS
TTGGCGTGGATATCGGCATTTCCCCCTGCTCTCATAGAGCTATAATGGTTGTCAATGGTATCAGCGTTAATGATGAGATTGCCGTGAGATTGTATCATCCCCTGAACCGTTGGTTTATGCGAAAGCCCTTGCGTGACAGTCTTTTCTGTCATGTGTGACCAGTTATTCCATTGATAGCGTTCTATATTACTGTTTGTCTTGTCATATTCCCAAGTAAATGCCTTATAGACTGTTCCATCTTTCAAAGTTGCCGTACCATAGGTTCCTTCTTTGTTATTCCAAAGTTGCCAATCAAACAGAAAGTCTCGGGGACCTTCAAACCCAAACTCTCTATCAGAAAGACTTCCACTACCCCAACGATCCCAGCCCATATCGTGATATAAATTCCGTTCATTGAGTAAATAATACCCCTCTGGTTTTTGGAAAGAAATATCGCTATATTCCGTTTTTTCTGTGATGACAGGCGTGCTATCGGCTTCGTTTTTCAGGGTGTTGGTTTGGATATTTAAGTTTCCACCAGCTTGAATCAAGCCTGCTTTATTCACAAGGGAAAGGCTTTTTCCGCTGCCAGCCGCATTGGTAAAAAACAAATCACCCTCTGCCATTATGGCGCCAAAATCATTCAACAAAGCCCCATCAACTTGTAAAGCACCATTGCCCTTCACATAAATTAAACCCGTTTTGTTGTTGGTCACATCCCCCGTCACGCTAAAGACTAAATCCTGCCCCGATGCCAATTGACCACTATTTCCAAGCTCCCCCGTTTTGATCACGAAATCTCGTGCCGCTAAAACAGAAGTTGTCTCATCAACCATAACGCTTGGAGCAATAAAGAGAATATCTCCAGTCCCACCGCCATCTCTTACGGCTTGTAGCCGCGCATGGTGAATATCAAGAGCATTGGTGCTTTGAAAGTCTAAACCGCCATAAGCCAATTCGCTGCCCGAGACATCAATATGATCTGCAATTAAATA
>NZ_JBHIRL010000090.1:0-949 GCF_042197145.1 Bartonella sp. AA56HLJMS
AAATAAACAATTATGGTTTTTTGTTACCATTTTTATCAAGTCAATTTTATTAATAATAGTTATTAAAAAATCACAAAATTAGAATAACCACTTGAAAATATATCCATATAGGTATATTAATAATCATGAGTAAAATAAAACGTATCATATGGCTTGGTTCTTCACTCAAAGATATAAAAAGTCTTCCTGATCTTATTCAACAAAGGATTGGTTATGCTCTTTATCTTGCTCAGATAGGAGATAGAGGAGAAAATGTTAAGGTTCTCAAGGGGTTTGGATCTGCCAATGTTCTAGAAATTATTGAACGCGATATTCAAGGAACTTATCGCGCTGTTTATACGATACAATATAAAAAATCTCTTTATGTGTTGCATTGTTTTCAGAAAAAATCGACCCGTGGCATTGCAACACCAAAACCAGACATTAATCTGATTAAAGAACGTCTCAAGTTAGCAGAACAATTAGAAGGGAATTAAAATGATCAATGTTTTTCACGGTAGTTCCAATGTTTATGCGGATCTTGGCTTTTCAGATTCCAGAGAGATGCTTATCAAAGCGCAACTTGCTCATAAGATTAGTCAAATTCTGAAAGAAAAGAACTTAACACAAAAACAGGCTAGTCAACTTTTAAAAATGACTCAACCAAAACTGTCTAAACTCTTAAGTGGAGAATTTCGAGGAATTAGTGAAATGAAAATGCTTGAGTGTTTGGCAAAATTGGGAAACGATATAAAGATTATTGTTAATCCGAAAGAAGTTAAAACGCTTGAAGGACATTTTGAAGTTGTTTTTTCTTCTTAAACTTCTTTATGATTAGCTTTTTTGGATCTATTCATGCATGGCAATCTTATATAAAAAATAGTCAAATGAATCACGTATAAAAGTGTGGATTCTTAAGTGGATTCTTATAAAATAATTACAAACAAACTATTGACTTTATTGTATTTTT
>NZ_JBHIRL010000091.1:0-941 GCF_042197145.1 Bartonella sp. AA56HLJMS
CGGATGCTTTGGCTGGAGTTGGTAATTCTTTCACAAATATTAGAAATGAGATTAGCAAAGAGATTAATAATGAGATTGCCAATGTGAAAGGTGATAGCCTTGTTAAGCAGGATAGGATGGGTCTTATTACTATTGGTGCGGAAAGAGGCGGCAATAAAATCAATATTTTAAATCGAGATGGTGATGCTCGAATTCTTTCTGGTGTTAAGGCAGCGCAAAATGGGGACGAGGCAGTCAATAAAGCGCAGCTTGATGCAAGTCTGAAGGATCTTTCCAGCAGCCTTCAGTCTGATGATTCAGCAGTGGTTCTCTACGATAAAAAAGAAGACGGAATAGTTGACTATAGCAGTGTGACTTTAGGTAAAGGTAAGGATGCAGGACCAGTTGCACTTCATAATGTCAAAGATGGTGTCATTGGTGAGAGTTCATATGATGCGATTAATGGTAGTCAGATCAATACAATTTCTCAGGATTTAGCTAAGTTTCTTGGTGGAGAAGCATCCTTTAAAGAGGGTGTTTTTACAGTTCCGACTTATAAAATCTCTAATGTTTCTGACGATGGTACAGTAACGACTAATTCACATAACGATGTTGGTAGCGCCTTTGCGGGTCTTGATACGAGTGTCAAGAATGTGAACACTCATCTGTCTAATGAGGTCAAAAAGTTTGATGAAAAACTAAGTAATATTACGCAAGCAGTTCAAGGCGATGCATTGTTATGGGGCAAGACTAAAGGTGCGTTTGTAGCGACGCATGGGGACAATAAAGAGAACAGCAAGCTTACATCACTTGCAGCTGGCTCTATAGTATCAGGCTCGAGTGATGCGATTACGGGTGGACAGATTTATGATCTGCAAAAACAGTTTGCGACGTATTTTGGTGGAGGAGCAGGTTATAATGAAAAGGGAGAATGGGTTGCACCTACCTTCAAGCTTAAAACT
>NZ_JBHIRL010000092.1:0-841 GCF_042197145.1 Bartonella sp. AA56HLJMS
GCTTTAATGCGATAAAGGGTATGATTATTAATTACACGCGTTTCATTTGTGAGTGCAAACTTCTTTTGCATGAGCACAATTCCTTTATAGAGATTTAAATTTTTAAATGAGATGTTTAAAGGAGGGCGCCCCCGCCGCGCCCGCGCGTGTCATTTACGCAGCATCACTTTCATATTCGCTGTCATTATCATCGTCATAATACCCTTCAAAATCAGCATAATACTCATGACGATAATAATCATCTTCGCTCCCAAACTCAGGATATGCATCATCACAGATATCTTCATTAGCTGTTAAAGAGGCATTGCTATGAATATATGAAGAACCAGAGATAAGAGCATCACAAATAACGGCATCATCAAAAACACGTGATTCATCACAAATGTAAGCAGAGCCACTTATTTTTGCATTGCCTCCGACATGAGCATCATCACAAATGACAGCATTATCGGAAATATGAGCATGATCAGTGACACGGGCGTTATCATAAATTTGTGCATTGCCTTCAATTACAACGGCGTTGCTAGCATGCGCATTACCAGACAGTTTTGCATTGTCCTTTAATGTCATACCTTCAAAAATAGCATTCCCATAAATTTGCGCATTACCATAGACATCAACAAAAAAGCTTTTTACTTTAGCATTTCCAAAGACGCGTGCATTTTGAAAGACCCGAGCTTTATTATACACCCAGCAATTACCTTCATGAGAGAGATTATCTTCACTTTCAATATACCCCCCTAAATCGCCTTTTTTGACATCATCAAAATCTCTTAAGGCTCTAATTCGAGTTAAGAAATGACCATCGATATATTCACAATCATCAATAAATTCGTATTTT
>NZ_JBHIRL010000093.1:0-833 GCF_042197145.1 Bartonella sp. AA56HLJMS
GCTTTAACTCCTTGCTGCTTTGCGATAAGTTTCAAGCGTATCGCCAAATTGATAAGTCATTTTCTTTTGGATATCTTCAGCCAAACGGTCAAAATAAGCGCTATTGCGCCGGCTGCCGAAACTCAAATCTTCTAAAGGTGGCCTTAGCATTGGGGGTATGGCGCACCGTAATCGGATTCATCAATCCCTCCCGCGCGCCATTGATTGTGCAAGCGCCTTGGCATGCTCATCATCCACAGGGCGTATACGCTCCGGTACCACAATCACATCAAGAGCAAGCTTTTGAAACTGTGCCATCACGCCCCCACCTTTCTGATCTCTTTAAAGAACAAATCCATCGCACGCCCCGCCCATCTTCGATAAGCTTTCGCAAATACAGGTTCTTCCAAACGCCGGTTAATCACTTGCATAGATAGAGAAATAGAAGTCCGCTGACGTGCCTGTATCGCAACAATACGCCGCCGTGGCACCTCAAACTGATAATGCAAAATATGAATAACAATCTGTCGTGCTAACGCCGCATCAAATAAGCCATGCGGAGGGTCAATAATATACCGGATCGGCAGATGCTTAAATCCACTACTCACGGCTTTTAAAGAACAGGAAAGCATCACCTGTAAACGTTCAACTTCTGAATAAGGATTAACGATATCGTTTCTGACATCTGGGGTCCATAAATTACAAGCAGCAACCATAACCACCCCCTATAAAAACAATATGACCACCATTTAATCGCCAGAACCAACCCATGCAAACGGCTGTTCTATGATGCAACTCTATGCAATTTATCTTGCCTATTTCGTACTGATCTTTAGACATTGATAAACCTTTTT
>NZ_JBHIRL010000094.1:0-825 GCF_042197145.1 Bartonella sp. AA56HLJMS
GGAGTGAAAGCGATTTTATGTGGGCATACGACGTGGTCAATGATAACGAGGATCCAATGATTTATTATGCAAAAAAACTTATTAAGCGTTACGATTTCAGAAAAGAACAAGTAGATAATATAGTATCTCACGTGAAAAGAAATGATCATAAAAGTTTAAAGGAATCCAGTGAATTTTGCAGAAACTTACGAACGATATACAATATAATGAAACCGTAATAGAGATTGTCATTTAACGATCAAAATGTTTCTGAAGAGCATTAAGAGCAACGCGTAATGAATTCACAAGGTGTGGTAGCATTTGATCTTCTATAACGAGGGACTGTAACGCAGCATGAAGATTATACTGTCTATAGAGGCATTGGGCTTCTTTTAGTGCCTCTTGCGTGTTTATAAACTGCTCTGTTGCAAATTCTACCCATTTGTCTCTTGCCTTATCATCAGATGATGACGGCATTTCGTCATAAATTGCATTAGGCAAGCCCTTTGCACAAAGGTAATTATTTCTTATCTGTAGATATTGTTGCGCGGCATCATATTGCTCTTGTGTAAGCACGCCTTGCAAACAAAGCCGCCCGATATAGGTACCAGAAAGTGGATTTTTTGCCTCCTGTAGCGTTAAACCGAAGCGCTTTGCACGCATTTCTATTGCCAATTTATCAACGGCTTCACGCGGTGTTTTGCAACGTGATATACGTCCGTTTGGTTCTCTTAGCTGCCCTGCTATTTTAGGGCGTCCCCTCTTTTTGTTTTTTTTCACTTATGTCCTCAGATGTCTGTTTAATATCTTGCCAAATTCTCTCTGATCTTGACCATGAAATTCGAT
>NZ_JBHIRL010000095.1:0-821 GCF_042197145.1 Bartonella sp. AA56HLJMS
TGTTTGCGTGGATGGGTGGTAAACACTATCTGCGTAAGAAAATTATACCGATTTTAAATAATATTGACCACGAAACCTATGTTGAACCGTTTTTAGGCTCTGGTGTTATTTTCCTAAATAAAAGACCAGCAAAATATTCTGTGATTAATGATTTGAATGGAGAGATCACGAATCTGTTTCAATGTGTTCAAAATGACTTTGATGATTTAGCTAAACGATTGGAGTGGTTTGTTTGTTCAAGACAGTTGTTTTTTGAACTTGCGGCGATTGATCCAGAAAGCCTTTCCAAAGTTGAAAGAGCCGCCCGTTTTTTGTTTCTCCAACGTTGTGTGATGTATGGGAAAAAAGATTATGTCTCTTTTAGTTTTGGAAGGAAAAAGCCTATAGCATTTAATCCCGAAAAGCTGTTATCAAGGATGAGACGTGTTAGACAGAAGCTTCTTGATACGACGATCTTAAATTTGTCGTGGGAACGGGTTATCGAGCTATTTGATGCACCCGACAGTTTATTTTACCTAGACCCGCCTTATCTTGTGAAGAAGAAGTGTTACAGCTCTGGGAATTTTGTTGAAGATGATTTTGTGAGTATGGCAAAAGTTCTCAAAAGCATACAAGGCAAATTTGTCTTGAGTCTGAATGATTGTGATGCGGTTCGAGAGATTTTTAAGGATTTTGACTTTTTAGAATTAGAGACCCTTTGGACCTCTGGTTTTGCTAAAAAAACTTCCCGAAAAGAACTCTTGATTCGCAATAATTGAAGAAAATCATAAAAAGATTTGTTAGAATCAGAAGAAAATATTTCTTCTCTAATAGGACTTTTT
>NZ_JBHIRL010000096.1:0-813 GCF_042197145.1 Bartonella sp. AA56HLJMS
TTTAAGACACGGCTTTTGTTTGCAACTGGAAACTTATACATTTTAAATGTTAAAATATATTACACAAAACGTGTAAAAATGCAAGCCTTAATACATAAAAACCGCATCAAAATGAATTGATACGGCTTTTATTATCAAAACAGCTAGCGATCTAAATAAACGATTAAAAGAAATAACCGAAATATAAAAGAACGTCTCTTTATTGCACAAAACGTATCAAAAAGCAAGCTGTTAAGTAAAATAAAAATGGGATTCACACTGTAGATTCAGTGATTTATAATTATCATTTATCAAATCAATTTAAATCATAATGAATAAAATGAACGCTGTTAATTTACCTTCTTTTCAAACAGAAGAACAATCTTCTTTTCGTCAACTGCCCCATAATATTGAAGCAGAGAAAGCTTTGCTGGGTGCTATCATTATCAATAATAATGCTCTTGATAGCGTTTCTGATTTTTTAAAAGCAGAGCACTTTTTTGAACCGTTGCATCAAAAGCTTTTTGATATCATTTCACAAATTATTCAAAATGGAAAAGTTGCAGATCCCATTACTATTAAGCCCTTTGTTGAAAATGATGCGAAAATTGGTGACATCACTGTATATAATTACGTGGTGCGTTTAGCTAAAGAAGCTGTAACAATCATTAATACTAAAGATTATGGGAGCGTCATTTATGATCTGTTTATCCGACGCTCTTTAATTAACCTTGGCACTCAAGTTGTGAATAGAGCTTATGATGTTTCTGTAGAACTTACAACATCACAACAAATTGAAACTGTTGAAAATCAGTTGTTTGAATTGGCAGAAAA
>NZ_JBHIRL010000097.1:0-777 GCF_042197145.1 Bartonella sp. AA56HLJMS
ATATAGCTGATTTCCTGTTACAGCATCGCTTGAGCTAGCAGTAATATCACCATTTGCAAGCGACGTTATCTTGCTGTTCGTCTTGCTTTCCTTGTACCCATGCTTGGCTACAAACGCCTCTGCGTCCTTATTCCACAACAGCGCATCGCCTTGGACAGATTCTGTGATATTCGTGACTTTGTCATTAAAGTCTTTAACCACATTCGTGAAAGAATTACCAACACCTGAAAGAGCTTCTGAAACACTATCGTACTCAGCTTCTTCTGATGTGCCATCTTCTTTAAGGTGTGTAACTTTAAATCTAGGCAACAACCATTGATTTTTCTCATATTTAGCATCACCGTTTAAGTACGATGCAAGATCTTTTCCTAAGGAATAAAGTTGGGAGCCATTTACTGCATCTGTAGATTCTTTCGTAATATCTCCTGCCGCAAGGAACTTAATCTTGCTATTTGTCTTTGCACCGTCTTTTCCTCCATGCAAGGCTACAAAGGATTTTTCACCCTCGCTCCATGATAAAGAATCTTGTGCAACTCCTTCTGAGACTTCCTTAATACGCTGATTCACATTTTTGATATTCTCATCAAGTCCTTCAAATGCTAAACCAACATTGGTAAAGGCTTTTTGTGTTACCTCACCATCTTCAGAAACGCGAGATAAGTTATAAGTAGGGTTGGTAAAGCTACCGTCTTTAAATGCCGCATCGCCACCAAGGAATTTAGCTACATTCTGAGAAATCGTGTTGATCTGACTACCATTAATCGCATCATGTGAACC
>NZ_JBHIRL010000098.1:0-764 GCF_042197145.1 Bartonella sp. AA56HLJMS
CTCTTACCAGAAAGGGTTTTGGTTAAAAAATTTGCGTAATCATCAGAAGCATTCAAACCAGCAACAGAGAGAAGGCTTTGTGGATAAGACACACCGGCACTTTTTACACCCTCAAGAAATGTGTTTCTAAAATCAGGATTTGCTGAAAAAACAGGCGTAACATTCGATAAGAATGTAGCCGCTGTAGCCAACGAAAGAACTTTAACAAAAGAAAAACGAGAACGTTTTAATTCACTCGCAGCTTGTGGGGCATATAATTTTTTCATAACAAACTCTCCAATGAAAAAACTTAAAAACACCTCCAAAACATAAAAAAGACACATTTTAGCATTATTGATCTCTTTGGAATTCAGAGTAGAGGATCATTGCTTAGAGTGTGAACATTTTGAGTCTTTAGTCTTGTTTTGTTTGTGCTCTCTGTATTGAGACCTAAATGTTTGTCTTTTTGATTATGTTTTGTGGACATAAAGATAACACATTTAGAGTCTAAGTTTTTTAGTGTGCTGTTTTTTCCTAACTAAAAAAGAGGCCTTGTATATTTAATATTACTTTTTACTTGGTAGTGGTTACTATAAAATCCTTTGTACTAGGTTTTAGTGTGTATTTTCCTAATTATAGACTTTATTTTTATTAGAAAGCATGGTTTTGTTAATAATAAGTAAAGTAAAAAGAAATTGTAATATGTCCGGAATATAGTTTTCCTTGGATAACTGGCTTTTTAGTTGGATTTTTTCTTTTTAATATATCATATAATGATATATGCG
>NZ_JBHIRL010000099.1:0-761 GCF_042197145.1 Bartonella sp. AA56HLJMS
ACGCTTGTTGAATGCCGTTGGTTTGAAAGCGAGCGATATTACAAAGCGCCCGATTTAAGCACTGGAGAACTTCGTGATTATAGCGAAGAAGAATTTAAGCAGCTCCAGTGCATGATGCCCGATATCCAAGGGGCAGCTTTCAATAAAAAGGTTGTAAGACGTGCTTTTTTAGGGAGAAAGTTGCTTGAATCCCCCGATCAACCTTTAGTTCCAGCTGGTCAATTGGGTTGGGAGTGTATAACGGGGTATTTTGACAAGATAGAACGGCAATTTTATGGGGTTGTGCGCCCGACAAAAGATCCACAACGGTGGGCGAATAAATATTTCAGTCAAGTGATGTATATCCTTAATAGCCAATCCAAAGGGGGGCTTATTGTCGAGGAAGGGGCGTTTAAGGACATCAGGCAGGCTATGCAAGATTGGGCGCGGGCTGATGCGTTGCTAGTTGCTGAAGATGGCGCTCTTGCAGAAGGCAAGATACAACCAAAGCCTGTAGCACAGTTTCCAGAGGGCTTTTTCCAGCTGTTTAATGAAGCTAAGGAAGCAATTAATCAGGTGACGGGTTTATCGCCCGAATTCATTGGCACAAGAGAAGTGACACAAGCGGGTATTTTGGAGGCACAACGACGCCAATCCAGTTTAAATCTGCTTGCTTGTCTGTTTGATGGCTTACGTTTATATCGCAAGCGGCAAGGTAAGATTATTTTGCACCTTATACAGAATTACTTGTCCGATGGGCGTTTGGTACGGATATCTGGTGA
>NZ_JBHIRL010000100.1:0-723 GCF_042197145.1 Bartonella sp. AA56HLJMS
ACTAGATTGTATTACCCCCGAAACAGTTGGTTTATGCGAAAATGCTTGTGTGACAGTCTTTTCTGTCATGTGTGACCGGTTATACCATCGATACCGTTCTATATTACTGTTTGTCTTGTCATATTTCCAAGTAAATGACTTGTAGACTGTTCCATCGTTTGAAATTGCGGCACCATAAGTTTCTTCTTTGCTCGACCAAAGCTTTTTATCAAATACAAATTCTTCTGTATGAAAGACATAATAATTCGGTACATAATTTGGTAGAGGTGGATGAGTAAGTTCATCCTTAGTGTGCCCCTTTCCCCAAAGGTTGGGACCATCTTGATATAACATCCCATCACTGAGCCTATCAGAACCCTCTGGTTTTTGGAAAGAAATATCGCTATATTCCGTTTTTTCCGTGATGACAGGCGTGCTATCGGCTTCGTTTTTCAGGGTGTTGGTTTGGATATTTAAGTTTCCACCTGCTTGAATAGAGCCTGCTTTATTGACAAGCGAAAAGCTTTTTCCGCTGCCAGCCGCATTGGTGAAACCCAAATCACCCTCTGCCATTATGGTGCCAAAATCATTCAACAAAACCCCATCAACCTGTAAAGCACCATTGCCCTTCACATAAATTAAGCCCGTTTTGTTGTTGGTCACATCGCCCGTCACGCTAAAGACTAAATCCTGCCCCGATGCCAATTGACCGCTATTTCTAAGCTCCCCCGTCTTGATCACGAA
>NZ_JBHIRL010000101.1:0-716 GCF_042197145.1 Bartonella sp. AA56HLJMS
GGCTTTCTCAAGCTCATCAACCTGGTGCTTTATTTGGTGTAAATTCAAGGCTTTCTCTGCTGAAGCAAGACTTAAGGCTCGCATTCAGGTTGTTCTGGATGCTTTTTACAAAACGGGCTATTCAAGCGCTTCTTGACACTGCGCTGTGGGATGACAGCACCTGGACGACAAATCGGCAAGTTTTTCTCTTTAAAAGTATAACACCACCCCCCTCCTCTTTGATCTTTATAGCGGAATCCTGCTTGAACCATGCAAGCATCAACTGTTGCTTTAGCATTAATACTCTGCTGTTGGTTTTCTGGATCGATATCATAAGGGGTTGGCATACCACATTCTAACAAGGCTTTTCCTATCTCCGTAAAATCTGCTCCTGGCTTCCCCCACATACTCAGAGCCCCTGGAGAAGGCTTATCAATGTTACATCCAGCTACACTAACCAAAACTATTCCACTTAATAATTTCAAGATTTGTTTCATTTTTTCCTCCCTGAATATTTTGAATAAATTGGCGTACGATTAGGTAAACCATAGAACTTTGTACAAGCATCACTTGGATGTCCATAACAAGCATGAACACTTGGATAACCCTTAAATATTTGTCCTGCTTCTTTCCAAGGACCACTTCCAGGAGGTATTTGCTCAAAAGTGTAAGGATTTTTGCCAATCTTTGTACCAACAAAGTCATTTTTATGATTTTCCAAGTTTACGTAATCCTGC
>NZ_JBHIRL010000102.1:0-712 GCF_042197145.1 Bartonella sp. AA56HLJMS
TGATAAATCCCCTGATGACGAGATAACAACTACTTGCTCTCCAACATCGCGTCCTTCATAAGAACGTGTTTTACCGGCGCGGGCTTGGGTATCTGGAATCCAGTCACTGACAAGATTGCCACTTTTTACCCGATAGCGTGCGTTTTTATGGTCGACATGGCTAATCTTCCCCACCACAACCATATTGGCCACACGTCTCTTTAGATCTGTGATTTCTTTATCG
Organism: Bartonella sp. AA56HLJMS; assembly: GCF_042197145.1. NCBI lineage: Bacteria > Pseudomonadati > Pseudomonadota > Alphaproteobacteria > Hyphomicrobiales > Bartonellaceae > Bartonella > Bartonella sp. AA56HLJMS. Next base: position 224 of record NZ_JBHIRL010000102.1, read on the forward strand.
CGTCGCTCTAACATGTCCACCTTCAATTTTATGGTATTTGTCTTCGTTTCCCACACCTGTTTCGGGTTTAAAACCGACAAGGGGTTCAACAACTCTTGCGATTGCCTTTCCTTCATCAGGGCAGGGGATATTGGTGACGTAAGTCACCTCAAAGGTTAAAATTGCACCGTGGAGTGCTAGAGCGCCATTATCACCAAAGGCAAAAGCAATATTTTGCAGGCGGCATGTTTCAACTGTGTTGTTGAGATTGGGATTAGTGTAGAAAACCTCCTCAACTTCCCATGCTAATTGGTCAACAAAACGTGCGCCATCTTCACATGTTGCATAGCATTCAACATCTACTGTTAAAACACGCCGCCTTAAGCCAAAATCATGTCCATCTTCAATTGTTTCACTTTGTGTTAAGATATTAATAGCTGGCATTGCTTCAATAAATAAATTGAAGTCACGCATATTGAAAACATTGTCACCAGCTGCCGTCTTTGCTGC
>NZ_JBHIRL010000103.1:0-674 GCF_042197145.1 Bartonella sp. AA56HLJMS
CGTTCATGTTTTTTGACCGAACACCACGGAAAATTTGCCAAATCCCAAGGATAATCAATTTGGTTCCAGCTTAACTCCTCGTCAAAGTCATCTATCCAATTACCAATAAGCCTGCCTTCTTCTTTTGTGAGCGTGTGATTGATTTCTGTTGTGCGCCCAAAGGAAAACAAAGTGCCCCCAGCTGTTAAGCGAACACCGCTTTCATACTCCAACATGCTGTCATCAAGGCGTGACATATTGCATTCAACAGCTTGCACATTATAACCATAGGTCCCACGGCGAAAATCAGAGCGCAAACTTTTGGAAAGATCTGTGATTGCTTCAATGGCTTCAAGGCTTTTGCGTTCAGGCAACTGATCAAAATCAAGTTGAAAGGAGTTCCACCATGCGCGCCCCGTCCAGGCGGGTTGAAAGCGTGCTGTAATCTCTAGCCATTCAAGCCCCATCTCTATTGCCGCAAGGGAGCCACGTATCCTCTGCCATTGAAGCCCTTGATCAATCAAATCATAGAGATTTGGAACATAAGGTGTCAGTTCACCAAGCCCGTATTCTTCAATCAACCACGGCAAGAAACGGGGAGGGCGTGTGATCAGTTTTGCGCGTGAAATCCCCAAAACAGAACCATCAATATCTTGATGAAAATCGCAAGCATCGGCAAGGCGCTTTTCAAATTC
>NZ_JBHIRL010000104.1:0-673 GCF_042197145.1 Bartonella sp. AA56HLJMS
GTCATTGACCAAAGGCGCGATTTCTACACGCGTTATCACCTTAATGGCTCCCCCATCTTCACCTGTTACCTGTAAAGGCAACACCTTACTAAGCAACGCTAAATAAGCAGCGGGGCATTCCATAGCCTGCTTTTCCAAATAAGAAATCAAACCATCATTGCCAATTTTATTCCCAGCATTCTCAGCAGCCTTAACCACTGCTTCTTTTAAAATGCGCGTCACTTTATTTGGAACGCCTTTGACACGCCCTTGACCTGCCTTTGGTGGTATACGCTTTTTAATGGGTTGTGGAGCCTGCTGTGTATTTTCTGATGTCATAAAATACGCCCTCCAGATAATAAAAAACCCCGCATTTGCGGGGATTTTGAACTGTACATTTCCCTCTCTAGACACAATACGCCTAAGTACAGTAATGTCATTAAATACGATTTGCTACACTTTGTCAACATAAAAATAACACATATTGATAATTTCAAAGGGAATCAGTTAAACAGCACTTATGAATAATTAAGGGTTCAAAATGATGAAATCATTATCCATAACACGCATCATAACATTTATAGCTTTCTTTTCTATATCAGCGCTACCTGCATCAGCGTCATTTGGATTTATAGACAAATTGACGCGTATGTTTACAAGTGTAGATACTATAGAGAAGTATAATCAACTTTAC
>NZ_JBHIRL010000105.1:0-663 GCF_042197145.1 Bartonella sp. AA56HLJMS
TTCAACAAGCGTGACCATCCGACGACCGTTTTCAACATCAATGCTCCCTTCATCACTGTAATAATCAAGATCATTATGGTGAACACCTTCATGAGAGCTCCCATCCCTTGCCCAATCTGCACTCAGCTCTGTCCAATGAGATTTGGGAAACATCTGCTTAGCTACTTCTAACGGCTTGCGGTCTACATACCACAAACGTTGTGCATCGGTTAAATTCGGTTGCACTGCCGCACTATCCCAGACCATTTTTAAAGGATCTAAACGCGTAATGACCGGTTCACCATCGAGGCTGTTCTCATAATCAAGGCGGGTATCAGTCCACCCCATTCCACAAATGACAGCATCTTGGAAAGCATCACTATCTGCATATTCAGCATGTGCCATGTCGCGAAACCATTCTGCTGCTCCTGTAAGCAATTCACTTGGCAATGCCTTCCCTATTTGACGAGGAATGAATTGCACTTCTCGCTTATTGTTGCGTTCTGAACCCACAACAGCATTCACAAGCGGAGCAATACGATTAAAAGTCATAACGGGGCGGCGTTGCTTTTTTAACGCCGATAAATCTTCTTCATTCCATTGATCACCATTGTAAAAACCAAAATCCTCCCGCGCATGTTCACGCCATTTGTTCACATGCTCCACATCTTCTTTGTACCAGCT
>NZ_JBHIRL010000106.1:0-661 GCF_042197145.1 Bartonella sp. AA56HLJMS
AAGCAGCAAGATAACATCGCTTTCCAATGGATCTATAACTAAAGGCTCAAGTGATGCTGTAGCGGGTAACCAGCTATATGCACTAGGGAGCGGTGTTGCGAAGTCTTTAGGTGGTAAAGCTAAGTATGAGAATGGCACATGGACAGCTCCGACTTACGAGATCTCTAATATTTCTGCAGATGGTGATGTGGGAAAGACGAGCTTCAATGATGTTGGTAGTGCCTTTGCGGGTCTTGATACGAGTGTCAAGAATGTGAACACACATCTGTCTAATGAGGTTAAAAAGTTTGATGAAAAACTAAGTAATATTACTCAAGCGGTTAATGGTGATGCTTTATTATGGAGCGACACTGCACATGCCTTTGTAGCGACGCATGGAGAGAAAGATAGCAAAAGCAATAGCAAGCTTACATCTCTTTTAGATGGCGTCATTAAGGATGGTTCCACGGATGCTGTAACGGGTAATCAGCTTCATGCTCTAGGTGATAAAGTTGCACAATCTTTAGGTGGAGGAGCTAAGTATGAGGATGGCCAATGGAGCAAACCTAAGTTCACGGTTAAAACAGTAAAATCTGATGGAACTGAGAGTGAGGAGAGCTATACAGATGTGGCTTCAGCGTTTGCCGGTGTAGGAACTTCTTTCACGGATTTACATAAAGAG
>NZ_JBHIRL010000107.1:0-608 GCF_042197145.1 Bartonella sp. AA56HLJMS
CGCAATATTGAAGGCTTTTTTTGCTTTTTTTACGCAACGCCAATCCTCTCTGCCAGACAATTTGGAGCAGAACTAGCCCTTTATTATCACTGGGCGCCTTCAGAGATTAACCAGATGGATTGGCTGGATGTGATTGCCTATCGAGAAGAACTCGCACGCCTGAAAGCTCAAGAATATGAAAGCCATCAGTTAGGATAAGAGACGATCATGGATGTTTCCCTTGTTGTGCGTTTTGTTAATCATCTGCAAGAGGGGATAGCTTCTGCCAAGCGAGATCTTGCAGCCTTTAGTTCAGATGTTGCGCATTTCCAAAACAAGACAAGGCAGCATTTTAAAGGGTGGTTTGACCCTGAGCATCTTGAGGATGCGACAAAGAATGCGGAAAATGCTTTTATCCAAGCGCGGGGGCGCATGGTGGGTGCCATTGCGCAAACAGCAACCTTAATAGCGCCGCTCTATAAAGCCATGCAATTTGATCAATCGATGAAAGGATTGGAAAAGGTTCTTGATGCTCCTCTTCATCGCTTAAAAGAATTGCGCCGTTTTGCTTTGGAAACCTCCACTAAGATTCCGCTAGCGGCACGTGAAGTTTTAGAACTGATGACCAG
>NZ_JBHIRL010000108.1:0-572 GCF_042197145.1 Bartonella sp. AA56HLJMS
ATTTTTTGTGTTTCTTAATTACCAATCCATATTCTGGATGCGTAATCCAATTATCCCAAGCGCTTTGCCAATCGCGTTCATTTGCATTTCGACATGGGTTGGATTTTGAAAAGCGTACAAATTTTTCAAATTCTGATAAGGCTTCATCATGCGTTAATCCTTGTTCAGTTGCGTATTGAAAATCGGGTTTGAAATCTTCTAGTATTCTTTCAACTTCTTGTTTTTCCCTTATTTTCTTTGTTCCTTCAAAAAAGTTTGCTTTCTCTGGAAAATAAGCAGGCATTATCTTATCAACGATTTCTGAAAGTTGTTTTCCAACCTTTTTAACTTTTCGTGAAGGCAATTTCGCAATCATCGCTTCGTTAATTTGCCATCGGTTGTTAACTTCGTTTGAAAGATTGATATTTTGCTCGCGAATGATTGGTTGTTTGGTTTCTATCGTTTTGATTTGTTCTGATTGGCTTTCAACATCACATTCGATTGGCTCGTCAACCAAATCGTTTGTTTCTAAATTTTCAAAATCAATTTCTCTTTTTGATAAAATAATATTTTTATTTTTTTTGTTATTGTTA
>NZ_JBHIRL010000109.1:0-570 GCF_042197145.1 Bartonella sp. AA56HLJMS
TTGTTGATCATCACTTAAGATTGGCATTCATCCGCATTTTTATATTTTTTACAAAAAGGGCTGTTTAAGCGCTTTTCGACACTTCTCTTCGGGATGACAGCACCAGGCTGACAAATGGGAAGGTCTCTACCGTTAAAAGGAGAACACCAGCTAGCTCTCCCTTTATAATGGAATCCTGCTTGGATCATGCAAGCATCAATCGTTGCATTCTCATTGTTGCTTAACTTTTGAACTTCATCCTCAAGATAATTAAGGTGTGGCAAACCACACTCTAGCAATGCTTTTCCTACCTCCGTAGAATCTGCTCCTAGCTTCTCCCACACAGCCGTCTCTCCTCGAGGAGGTTTATCAATGTTTTCAATATCACATCCAGCAACCGTTAACAGAATGAGCAGGCTTAATAAATTAAACAACATTTTCATTTTTTGTTCCCTGTTCTCGTTGAATGAAGTTTGTTAAAACCAAATGAACCATAATTAATTTGACACTCACGACTCGCATCAGCATAACAATTATGGGGGCTCGGGTTAAGGCCCAAGACCGCTCTCCCCATCTCTCTGAGAGGATTAG
>NZ_JBHIRL010000110.1:0-568 GCF_042197145.1 Bartonella sp. AA56HLJMS
TCGTAAAGATTGTAAAAATACTCTGCTACCCCTAATCCCCATGGGGCATGCCCCACCGCCGTTGCAACGAACTTTTTTCCCCCCTTCTGTTTACGTTTTTTTAAAAACATCTGGTTTAATATCCCCTATCTAAATCCATAACTTTACCAATGGGTTTATTTGCCTCAAAATGGACCGTACAGAAGCGTTTTTAATTTCAATATGTTTTATCACAAAATCTTTAAATCGCTCTGTACGGTGCCTTTCTGTCAATTTAAACGCATATATATTCTCAAAATCATCAGCAAATTTCACTACTTTGCTGTTTTTTCGGATCCTTTTAAATACGATTTCATGACTGATGCTTCCGAAAAAAGCTCTATTTCTGATCCATAAGTGTCTTTAAGCGTAGATCGCTGTTGGGGGTATGCTAAATCTTTCTGAAAGCTTATTTGCGAAATTGTTTGATGATGATTTATAGCATGCGGTTGCATATAGTTTTTCCGTTTCTAATTTTTTGTGTTTCTTAATTACCAATCCATATTCTGGATGCGTAATCCAATTATCCCAAGCGCTTTGCCAATCGCGT
>NZ_JBHIRL010000111.1:0-566 GCF_042197145.1 Bartonella sp. AA56HLJMS
TCAGCTTTATTCCTTGCATCAGACGCTAGCGATGTATTTAGGAGGGGGAGCTAGCTATGAAGGTGGCGAATGGAGGGCTCCGGAATTCAAGGTTTCACAATTCAATTCTGATGGTAGTTCGTCAGAAAAGAAGATCTATCATGATGTAGCAGGAGCTTTTGATGGTGTCAGTGATGGTATGACGAATATCAACGAGCGTATTCATGATGTTGAGAAGAATGTGGCGAGCAATGGTTTGAATTGGAATGAAGAAGAAGGCGCGTATGATGCGAAGCATGATGGTAAGTCGAGTAAGATTACGAATGTATTGGATGGTAAGATAGAAGAAGGCTCGCAAGAAGTTGTTAATGGTGGTCAGCTTTGGAGCACGAATGAGAGGGTAAAAGAGGTCGAAGACAAAGTAGATACGATAGATCAACATGTGAAAGATATTGAAGTAGCCGTAACAGATGGCGTTGTTAACTATGATAAAGATAGTGATGGGAAAAAGACCAATAGCATTACGTTAGTAGGAGGCAATGACAGCGAACCTGTTATGATAGACAATGTAGCGGCAGGCAAGATTG
>NZ_JBHIRL010000112.1:0-551 GCF_042197145.1 Bartonella sp. AA56HLJMS
CTTTACAGGTAACAGGTGAAGATGGGGGAGCCATTAAGGTGATAACGCGTGTAGAAATCGCGCCTTTGGTCAATGACGACACGACAGATTAATATTGTTCCAAAGCTTATACCGATTTTTACAGATAAGGCTTTGGTGCGTGCTGCTTGGGGTGGACGAGGGTCTGGAAAGACAAGATCATTTGCCTTGATGGCTGCTTTAAAAGGCTATCAATTTGGTATGCAAGGGATATCGGGCACTATACTTTGTGCACGTCAGTTTCAGAATTCTTTGGCAGAAAGTTCATTGGAGGAGATTAAACGCGTCATTGAAGCGCACGACTTTTTAAAGGACTATTACAAGGTTGGGGAGTCGTCGATTAAGTCGATAGATGGTCGTATAGCCTTTCAGTTTTCTGGTCTGGACCGCAATATAGCCAGTATCAAGTCTATGGGGCGTATTTTGCTTTGTTGGGTTGATGAGGCAGAGCCCGTTACAGAGACGGCTTGGCAAACGCTTATACCGACTTTGCGAGAAGAAGGAGAGGGATGGCGGGCAGAATTATGGGTGAC
>NZ_JBHIRL010000113.1:0-550 GCF_042197145.1 Bartonella sp. AA56HLJMS
CAAAAGTGTAAGGATTTTTGCCAATCTTTGTACCAACAAAGTCATTTTTATGATTTTCCAAGTTTACGTAATCCTGCTTTCCATCACTTAAGATATATAACGTATCTGCCATGTTTTGAGTATTATAAGCTGGTCCAAAGAAATTAATCGTTGTTTTCTTTGCTATACCATGAACACCATGCTTTTCTAAATCATGCGATCCATTGCCCGCTGTCATACTGCCACGGCTATGCGCATCAGTATGCAATCCTATATTGCCAAGGCTATACAACAGATTCTGGTACTTCTTCGTCGAATTGGTCAAAATACCCAACTTACCTTCTAGAGCATACTGATACCCTGCAATGAACAACTCTACCAAGAACGAATCGCTATGAGGGAACATCAGAAAATAGTGCGGATCATTCTTGTTATCAGCCAACTGAACCGCATTATGGGCTGCGTCATCTGGTGTTGTAAAAATACCATTGAGAAAAACATGAACCTTGCCATCAGAACCTTTTTGTAAATTCTGTTGTTCTTCAGGCGTTAAATAATGATATTGCGGCTG
>NZ_JBHIRL010000114.1:0-549 GCF_042197145.1 Bartonella sp. AA56HLJMS
CTACAAACCCGTAAATGGCAAGATAAAAACGGTGTTGATCGCTATGTAACAGAAGTCATATTGCCTCAGTACAAAGGCGAGTTAAAGCTTTTAGATGGCAAAAATGATGATAATCAAGAGCAGTCATCACCTTATGACAGAAGCATTTACAGACCTCTTGATACGTCTCATACCGTTATGAATGATAGCGTTCCTTTTTAAACAGAAGGTGCTTTAATGGATAGTAAAAAGAAGTCTAGGGTTAGTACAGAAGAATCTGAACCCGTTTATATGCTTACAGAGAATGATATAGAGCTGTTAAGAGATTGTATGTCATCTACATCAATGAGTTATTACAGTATAGTGATGGGTGCTTTATTGAGTACACTTTTCATTCTGCTCTTAAAACTTTCTTGGGATCAAAGTCACTTAAAACTTAAGTTAGGTGTTGCTGCTGTAATATGCATTTTAGTGGTTTTATTGTTCTTTTTAAATCGAATTTCATGGTCAAGATCAGAGAGAATTTGGCAAGATATTAAACAGACATCTGAGGACATAAGTGAAAAAAAA
>NZ_JBHIRL010000115.1:0-549 GCF_042197145.1 Bartonella sp. AA56HLJMS
GTTCTTATAAGGTTATGGAAAGATTAAATGGATGCACAAGTAACCAAGATATGACAGAAGTCAAATGGATAGCTGTTCTATAAGCGAGCTTGTATGTTTTTAAGTCCTTTAAAGCCCTTTGAAAGGGCTTTTTTTGACTGACAGTGTCAGTCTTATGGAGCATGGTGATGCTTGTTATAGTCTCTTCATTGATTTGGAGAGCAAGATGGCAATAGAATTTAATCATGGGATTCGCATTGTAGAGGCTGGTGAGGATTCCCGTCCTTTAGCAACATTTGATCAGACAGCCATTGGAGCGGTTGTTACAGCCCCTGATGCTGACAACCAAGTTTTTCCCCTTAACGAGCCTGTATTGGTCTTCACCCATGATACAGAAAAAATCCAAAAGCTTGGGCGAAGGGGAACGGCTCTTGATGTTATTAATGCTGTGTGCGCACAGGGGATTGAGGCACAAATTATCCTTGTGCGTGTAGAAGAAAAATCAACCATTGCTGAGACACAAACTGAGATGGTGGGATCAAACGCTCACCTGACCGGTGTGCACGCCTT
>NZ_JBHIRL010000116.1:0-542 GCF_042197145.1 Bartonella sp. AA56HLJMS
ATTCTTTGTGCACGTCAGTTTCAGAATTCTTTGGCAGAAAGTTCATTGGAGGAGATTAAGCGCGCCATTGAAGCGCATGACTTTTTAAAGGACTATTACAAGGTTGGGGAGTCGTCGATTAAGTCGATAGATGGTCGCGTAGCCTTTCAGTTTTCTGGTCTGGACCGTAATATTGCGAGCATTAAATCGATGGGGCGTATCTTGCTTTGTTGGGTTGATGAGGCAGAGCCCGTTACAGAGACGGCTTGGCAGACGCTTATTCCAACGTTGCGTGAAGAAGGCGAGGGGTGGCGAGCAGAGTTATGGGTGACATGGAACCCGTTGCGAGAGAATGCCCCCGTTGAGAAGCGGTTTCGCTTTTCAGACAATGAAGCCATTAAGCGTGTAGAGATCAATTGGTCAGACAATCCGAAGTTTCCTAAGATCTTGAATGAAGCGCGGCTTGATGATCTGAGAAACCGTCCCGAGACCTATAAGCATATCTGGGAAGGGGCTTATCTTACAGCGGTTCAAGGCGCTTATTATCAAAAGGAAATGTTGGC
>NZ_JBHIRL010000117.1:0-538 GCF_042197145.1 Bartonella sp. AA56HLJMS
CAGCATTCTTGTGATGTCCTCTCCATTTGCCATCACTGTGCAAAAAGGTTTCATGATTTGCTACCCCAAATTCTGATCACTGGTGTGGCTTTCGGATAGGGGAGGGACGGCAAAACTATGGTGATGCCTGCTTTTAAAATGGGTCCATAGTCTGCAAGACCAAAATTTGCTGCATAGACGCGTTCAACAGCAAGGGCTTGTTGACCCTTTGCATAGTATCTCCAGCAAATGGCATCAACCATATCGCCTTCTATTGTTACGTAAAGATTACTCATAGCTCTTCACCATATTCTCTCAATTTTATTGTAAATTCTTGTTTTTTTGGGGTGCCATTATGATGAAAAATGCTTTGTTTTTCCTCTACAGAAAGAATGACAAACTTACCTAAGATTTTGCCTTGACCAGTCACAAGAATGTGAGGTCCTTCATGTGCCATTTGCCGTAAATATTCGAGCTGTCTATGACCACCTTTGAAATCTGGATAAATCACACCAGTTAAAGAAAATTCCGCATTTGCAACGGCAGGCAATTGAAGAGC
>NZ_JBHIRL010000118.1:0-530 GCF_042197145.1 Bartonella sp. AA56HLJMS
AGCTTTAAAAGCACATAAATATAAAAGAAGCAATTAATAAGCATAAGATATTATCAATACACAACGTATTTAAAAAAATACAAAAAAGATAAAATATTGTTTGACAATAAATACGTATTTTGTTATATAAATAATCAAGTGATAGAAACACTTAGTGATTAGCGGATAGGTTACGAAACAGCCTCTCCCATGCCTTTAAAATACTGACTTTCTTTTATGCTTTTGTTAGTATATGAGAATTTTGTCGGGTGTGGTTATGCCATACAATACCCTTTCAAGGGGAAAGCATACAGCGGACTAATCACCGTGTTTCTAGCGCCCGACGCCCATTAGGGGGTCAATAGAAACCTTTTATGATTAGAAAGAATTTAAAATGACAAATTCAAACACCCCCCCCGTTATCTCTTCTATTTCAAATGAAACTGTGCTTGTTAATAAACAAAATCCTGCAAAAAAATACGAATTTATTGATGATTGTGAATATATCGATGGTCATTTCTTAACTCGAATTAGAGCCTTAAGAGATTTTG
>NZ_JBHIRL010000119.1:0-527 GCF_042197145.1 Bartonella sp. AA56HLJMS
TCTGGTGGCGGTGCTTTGCAACAGGGGAAATATGGCATCATAAAAAATATTGCTAAAAATGCTTTAAGTCATGGAAAGGCCAAGGATGGAGCAGAAGGGGAAACCAAATCTGCTATCAGTGATGGGACTATCATCCTTACTGATACAACTGGACAAAGGGCGATGGGGCAAGATGCTGGACAAATCATTGGCTCTCTCAACCGCAACACCGCTACAGCCCACCAAGCAGTAGAACAGCTAGATGTCGCATCGCTTGAGGGGATAGTACATAATCGCGTAGATATGATCAATGATTTATCGGATGAAGGATCTAATATCTTTGAACAGAGCTTTGTAAACATGTTTATCAAAGAGCATTATCTGGCTACTGTGGATCACGATGAAAATGGCAATGTGATCTATGCAAAAGATGAAAATGGGAAATATATAAAAGACAGTCATGGAAACCCGCAGCCGCAATATCATTATTTAACGCCTGAAGAACAACAGAATTTACAAAAAGGTTCTGATGGCAAGGTTCATGTTTT
>NZ_JBHIRL010000120.1:0-522 GCF_042197145.1 Bartonella sp. AA56HLJMS
CACTCCATTGACCTTCCTTATATTCAGCGCCACCACCTAAATAAGTTGCAACAGTCTTATTCGTATCAAAAAGCTGAGAACCATTGACCGCTTCACTTGAGCTTGCAGAAACCTCTCCATTGGAAAGAAACTTAATTTTACTGTTGCCTTTCTCATCACCCTCTCCATGTGTTGCTACAAACGCCTTTTCAGAATCACTCCACAACAACGCATTCTGCTTAATATTTTCAGTAACCTCCGTGTTGTTTTGAGTAAACTCTTTTTGAAGATTCTCAAAAGATGTTCCTACACCAGCAAATGCTTCCGATACAGTATCATACTTCTTCTCTTCAACTTTAGTACCATCCTCATTAACAATCTTAACTTTGAAACTTGGAGCCGTCCAAGCGCCACCTGCATAACTAGCATCACCACCTAAAGACTGCGCAACACTGTTACCTAGAGCATATAGCTGATTTCCTGTTACAGCATCGCTTGAGCTAGCAGTAATATCACCATTTGCAAGCGACGTTATCTTGCTGT
>NZ_JBHIRL010000121.1:0-520 GCF_042197145.1 Bartonella sp. AA56HLJMS
ATTACCGCCCGATATAGAGGGCAGATATTTTACAATTAACCCCACAAAAAACGGATGTGGGAGCATCCGTTTGAAGCAGGAGCGAAACTTATGACAACCACACAAAAATGGGATCGCCATAGTATTTTAGCCGAGCTACGCCGCCGTAACATGACCTTGGCGGAGCTTGCGAAAGCATATCAACTCTCGTCATCCAGTGTTCAACATATCTGGACACGGTCTAACGAGAAAGCCGAACGCGCTATTGCCGATTTTATCGGTTTGCCCGTCGAGCAGGTTTTTAGCGACCGCTACCCCAAAAGTCGCCGTCGCATTTTTAAAGCAGCAAAACATGCCAATACAGATTCGGGTGCGCATTCTGCTTTGCGCGGTAATGCTGCTTGAACTTCGTTACACGGCTTTGCGTTTTTGCGCATTTGCCATGAATTTAAATACCATAAGATAAAAAGGTTTATCAATGTCTAAAGATCAGTACGAAATAGGCAAGATAAATTGCATAGAGTTGCATCATAGAACAGCC
>NZ_JBHIRL010000122.1:0-517 GCF_042197145.1 Bartonella sp. AA56HLJMS
GAACAGCTTGCAACTCGTATTATCTCAGAACAAATAAAGGTTTCTTCTTCTGATATGCGTCGTGGTAATATCTCAGAAGAGCAATTTACCAACATCATTTACGCAATGCGTTCCTTACAAACAATCCCTCTTTATATTGATCAAACGGGGGGTGTATCCCTTGCACAATTAGCCGCCCGTGCAAGGCGTCTTAAACGACAACATGGTCTAGATGTCTTGATTATCGATTATATCCAACTCATGACAAGCGGTTCAAAGCGTTCATTAGAAAACCGCGTTCAAGAAATTACAGCCATTACCACCGGATTAAAAGCACTTGCAAAAGAACTCAATATTCCCATCATTGCTCTGTCACAACTTTCACGTCAAGTTGAAAACCGAACCGATAAACGTCCACAACTCTCCGACTTACGTGAATCTGGTTCAATCGAGCAAGATGCCGACATTGTTCTGTTCGTTTATCGTGAAGAATATTATCTCAAAAATGAAGAACCCAAAGAAAGCACTGCTGAGTATA
>NZ_JBHIRL010000123.1:0-517 GCF_042197145.1 Bartonella sp. AA56HLJMS
GTCTTGCTTCAGCAGAGAAAGCCTTGAATTTACACCAAATAAAGCACCAGGTTGATGAGCTTGAGAAAGCCTTGTCCATCCTTATGTGACAAGGTTTTCTTTTTATGCTGCGTCACTTTGACGTTGTTGTTTCGCTTGCTCGATGACATTCAAAAGATCTGATTGTAACCAACGGGATAAAAAGCCAAGTTTTAAAGGTTTTGGTAAAGAGCCATTGGTAACATGACGCCGGAATGTTGAAACACTCATATGAAGCAATTTTGCACTTTCACGGTCAGTTAAAAGAATATCATTTTCTGTCATACTAAAATCCTTTCACTCTCAAAAAATGGCAACAAATCATAACCATTTATTAACCACATTTTGGTTCATTTTTGAAGGTATTTTATTTATAGAAAACAATATTTTATCATATAATTTCTGATGTAATACGTGATGAATCTTATTGAGAAAGAATGAGAGAAAAGAGAGCTAAAGTTATCCACAGATCATGGGGTTATTCACCCCATATTTTAGG
>NZ_JBHIRL010000124.1:0-512 GCF_042197145.1 Bartonella sp. AA56HLJMS
TAATGAAGCAGTTAACAAAGGTCAGCTTGATAAAAGTCTGAAGGAGCTTTCTAATAATCTTCAGTCTGATGAATCGGCTGTTGTTCACTATGATAAACAAGGTGATGATAATAGCAGCACTAATTATGCGAGTGTGACTTTGGGTAAAGGTAAGGGTTCTACACCTGTAGGTTTGCATAATGTTGCCGAAGGTCAGATTAGTGAGAATTCGCATGATGCGGTTAATGGCGGTCAGATTTCTAAGGTTTCTCAGGATATTGCGAAATACTTAGGTGGAGGTACAAGCTTTAAAGATGGTACTTTCACGGATCCAACCTATAAATTATCCAGTGTTGATGCAAAAGGCGAGGTAGTAGAAAAATCCTATGGTGATGTTGGTTTAGCCATTGAAGGTATTGATACGAATTTCAAGAATGTGAATAACAACCTAACGAATAAGTTTAATGAACTTACTGAAAACATCACGAATATTACTCAGGAAGTTCAAGGCGATGCGCTGTTGTGGGATAAGG
>NZ_JBHIRL010000125.1:0-506 GCF_042197145.1 Bartonella sp. AA56HLJMS
TTTGACCAATCGATGAAGGGACTAGAAAAGGTTCTCGATGCCCCCCTTGATCGCTTAAAGGAATTGCGCCGTTTTGCGCTTGAAACCTCCACCAAGATTCCGTTAGCGGCGCGTGAAGTCTTAGAATTGATGACCAGTGCCAGCCAAGCAGGGATTGGCGAACAAGATCTGGAAGCTTTTAGCATTTATGCCGCTAAAGCAGCTGTAGCTTTTGATATGACGGGAGATCAGATTGGGGAGCGCTTTGCCAAATTGCGCAATGTTTTTAAGCTTAATCAGGTAGGTATTGAAGATCTAGGCGATGCTATCAATCATCTCTCTAATCACATGGCGGCAAAAGCCAGTGAAGTGTCTGATTTTACCAATCGTGCCACCGGTGCGGCAACCATGTTTAAGCTCACCGCGCGCGAAACTGCGGCATTTGGTACGGCGATGATTTCTGCTGGGATTGTTCCAGAGAGTGCTGCGCGTGGTTTTAATGCCATGAGTGCCCGTATTCAGGCAGG
>NZ_JBHIRL010000126.1:0-503 GCF_042197145.1 Bartonella sp. AA56HLJMS
ATGATGGCTTGGTATATGAGAAAAAATAAAATTGAAGCATGCCCGCATGGTTTTCGCTCTAGTTTACGCGATTGGCTCGCTGAAACTATTCTAAGTCATACGGTAGGTGGTAAAGTAGAGCGTGCCTATCGTCGCACTGACTATCTAGAACAGCGCCGCGTTTATATGGATAAATGGGCGGCTTATGTCACCGGTCAATCTTAAAGATATGGGGTGCAGAACCCCATGATCTGTGGATAACTTTCTCTCTCTTCTCTCTCAATAAGAGTCATAAATTATCACATTAGAAATTGTATGATAAAATATTGTTTTCTATAAATAAAACATCTTTCTAAATGAACCAAAATGTGGTTAATAAATGGTTATGATGTGTTACCATTTTTATAGTGAAAGGATTTTAGAATGACAGAAAATGATATTCTTTTAACAGACCGTGAAAGTGCAAAATTGCTTCATATGAGTGTATCAACATTCCGCCGTCATGTAACCAATGGCTCTCTCCC